>NZ_LZIX01000213.1:0-3186 GCF_001666955.1 Mycobacterium sp. E735
GCGGTGCCGTTCCCTCGCGCGCGGCACTGGCGGCCAGCGCTTCACTTTCACGTCGCGCCCTCAGCATTCCGGCCGGGGCGACATCCTCGATGGGCAGTCCGCGCCGGGCGGCCACCTCCTCGGGACGCTGCAGCAGCTTGAGCGCGGTGACGGTGGCGTGCACCACGTTGATCGCGTTGTCGCTGCCCAATGACTTGGCCAGGATGTCGCGCACCCCAGCGCATTCCAGCACCGCACGCGCCGCGCCACCGGCGATCACACCGGTACCGGGGCTGGCCGGGCGCAGCAGCACCACACCGGCGGCCGCCTCACCCTGCACCGGGTGCGTGATCGTGCCGCCGATCAACGGCACCCGGAAGAAGCCCTTGCGCGCCTCTTCCACGCCCTTGGCGATGGCGGCCGGAACTTCCTTGGCCTTGCCATAGCCGACGCCGACCATGCCGTTGCCGTCGCCCACGATGACCAATGCGGTGAAGCTGAAGCGCCTACCACCCTTGACCACCTTGGAGACACGGTTGATGGCGACGACCCGCTCCAGGTAGTTGCTCTTGTCGCCGTCGCGGTCGCGGCCACCACGGCCGCCCCCGTCGCGCCGACCGCGGCTGTCGCGGTTGTCGCCGCGCGAGTCGCGGTTGTCGCCGCGGGCCTCGGGGCCGCCGGCTGACTGTTCCGCCATTATGCGGTCCTTCCGGTCTTGTTCAGGCTCTTGATCATCTAGAAACTCAATCCGTTCTCGCGCGCGGCATCGGCCAGCGCCGCGATCCGTCCGCCGTAGGTGTACCCGCCGCGGTCGAAGACCACGGAGTCGACGCCGGCGGCCTTGGCGCGCTCGGCGATCAATTGCCCCACCCGCACGCTGCGGGCCTTCTTGTCGCCCTGCAGGCCGCGCACGTCGTCCTCGATCGACGACGCGGCGGCCACCGTGGTGCCGTTCTCGTCGTTGACCAGTTGCACGTGAATGTGTCGCGCGGAGCGGTTGATGACGAGCCTCGGACGCTCCGGGGTGCCCGCGATCTTCTTGCGCAGTCGGGCGTGCCGGCGCAGCCGGGAGACCCGGCGAGTTGCGGACACGCTCTGCCCCACCGGCTTTCGCGCGGCGGTGTCAGCTTGTTTTTGCGCCATGACTACTTACCTGTCTTTCCGACCTTGCGGCGGATCTGCTCACCCTCGTAGCGCACGCCCTTGCCCTTGTACGGGTCGGGACGGCGCAGGCGGCGGATGTTCGCCGAGATCTGGCCGACCTTCTGCTTGTCGATGCCGGAGATGGAGAACTTCGTCGGTGACTGGACCGCGAACGTGATGCCCTCGGGCGCCTCGATCACCACGGGATGGCTGTAGCCCAGCGCGAACTCGAGGTTGGCGCCCTTGAGCTGCACGCGGTAACCGACCCCGAAGATCTCCATCTTGGTGGTGTAGCCCTCGGTTACGCCGGTGACCAGGTTGGACACCAGCGTGCGCGACAGCCCGTGCAGCGAGCGGTTGCGCCGCTCGTCGTTGGGGCGGGCGACCACGATCGCGCCGTCCTCGTTGCGCTCCACCGTGATCGGTTCGGCCACCGTCAGATTCAGGCTGCCCTTGGGCCCCTTCACCTCGACGTGCTGACCGTCGATCGTTACGTCGACCCCGGCGGGAACCGGAACCGGCTGCTTACCAATGCGCGACATGTCTACTCCCTCACCACACGTACGCGAGGACTTCGCCGCCCACGCCCTGTCTGGCCGCCTGGCGATCCGTCAGCAGGCCCGAGGATGTCGAGATGATCGCCACGCCCAGGCCGCCGAGCACGCGCGGCAGGTTGGTGGATTTCGCGTACACCCGCAGACCGGGCTTGGACACTCGCCGCAGTCCGGCGATGCTCCGCTCCCGGCTCGGTCCGTACTTGAGCTGGACGATCAGCGACTTGCCCACCCGAGCGTCTTCGGTCCGGTAATCGCTGATGTAGCCCTCACTCTTGAGGATCTGGGCGATGTTGGCCTTGATCTTGGAGTGCGGCAACGTCACCTCGTCGTGATACGCCGAATTGGCGTTACGCAGACGTGTCAAGAAGTCTGCGATCGGATCCGTCATCGTCATGACAGCGTTGGTACCTTCCTCGCGGTGGTTCCCGGTTCGGGCCTGTCGCGCACCTGTTCTGGGTTGGTCTTGGGGTCCTGGCTCTTACCAGCTGCTCTTCTGCACGCCGGGCAGCTCGCCCGCGTGCGCCATCTCGCGCAGGCAGATCCTGCACAGGCCGAATTTGCGGAACACCGCGCGTGGGCGGCCGCACTTGTTGCAGCGCGTGTAGCCGCGCACCGCGAACTTCGGCTTGCGGTTGGCCTTGTTGACCAGTGCCTTCTTCGCCATCTACTCAGTTCTCCTTGAAGGGAAAGCCGAGGGCCCGCAACAGCGCTCGTCCTTCGTCGTCGGTCGTCGCCGAGGTGACGACGTTGATGTCCATGCCGCGGACCCGGTCGATCTTGTCCACGTCGATCTCGTGGAACACCGACTGCTCGGCCAGGCCGAACGTGTAGTTGCCGACCCCGTCGAACTGCTTGGGCGACAGGCCGCGGAAGTCGCGGATACGCGGCAGCGCGATCGAGGTGAGGCGGTCGAGGAACTCCCACATCCGGTCCCCGCGCAGCGTGACCCGGGCACCGATCGGCATACCCTCGCGCAACTTGAACTGCGCGATCGACTTGCGCGCCCTGCGGATCTCGGGCCGTTGCCCGGTGATCAGCGCCAGGTCGTTGACCGCGCCGTTGATCAGCTTCGCGTCCCGTGCCGCGTCGCCGACCCCCATGTTGACGACGACCTTGGTGACGGTCGGGATCTGCATGACGTTCCCGTAGCCGAACTGCTGCTGCAACGAATCACGAATCTCGTTGCGGTAGCGCTCTTTCAGGCGCGGCTGCACCTTCTCAGTTGTCGTCATGCTAGATGTCCTTGCCGTTGCGCTTGGAGATGCGGACCCGCTTGCCGGTCTCCTCGTCGACCCGGTAGCCGACGCGGGCGGGCTTGCCGTCCGAGTCGACGACCATCACGTTCGAGACGTGGATCGGGGCTTCCTGGGTGACGATTCCGCCCGACTGAGCTCCGCGCTGGTTGCTCGAGATCGCGGTGTGCTTCTTGATCCGGTTGACGCCCTCGACCAGGACCCGGTTGCGTTCCGGGTAGGCCTGCAGCACCTTGCCCTTGGCACCCTTGTCC
>NZ_LZIX01000214.1:0-557 GCF_001666955.1 Mycobacterium sp. E735
CGCCCGATTACCGATCACCTCAAGACGCGCACGCTCGGCCTCATCCAGCACCTCGATCGACGAGATACGCCGCGCGGAGTCGGCGGTCATGGTGACCAACACGTCGTGCAGTTGCGCGGCCAGGGCCTCGACGCGGGCGGTGTTGTACACGTCGGTGCGGAACTCCACCGCCCCGCCGATGCCGGCGGGCTGCCCGTCCTCGGTCCAGCGCTCGGCCAGCGAGAACACCAGATCCATTCGGGCGCTGCGGGTGTCGGTGGGCAACGGCGTTACTTTCAGATCGCCCAGCTGCACGTCCGCGAATTCTTCGTTCTGCCAGGCCAAGACGACTTGGATCAGGGGGTGGTGGGTCAGGCTGCGAGTGGGGTGCAGCCGTTCGACGAGGACTTCGAAAGGCACATCCTGGTGCTCATAGGCGGCCAGGCTGCGCTGTTGCACCTGACCCAACAACTGCGCAACCGTGGGATTACCGCTCAGATCGGTGCGCAACACCAGCGTGTTGACGAAAAATCCGACCAACTCATCAAGCGCGGGATCACGTCGCCCGGCGATCGGAA
>NZ_LZIX01000215.1:0-927 GCF_001666955.1 Mycobacterium sp. E735
CCCCGGCCAGGGCTCCCAGCGGCTCGGGATGGGACGGGAGCTGTACCAACGCTTTCCGGCCTTCGCCCAGGCCTTCGACGAGGCCGTGGCGGCGGTGGACGGCCACGCTCGGCTGCCGCTGCGTGACGTGATGTGGGGCGCCGACCCGGACCTGCTGGAGAGCACGGAGTTCGCCCAGCCCGCGTTGTTCGTGCTCGAGGTCGCCCTGGCGGCGCTGTGGCGGTCCTGGGGGGTGATCCCCGACGTGGTGATCGGCCACTCGGTGGGGGAGATCGCGGCGGCCTGTGTGGCGGGGGTGCTGTCGTTGCCGGACGCGGCGCGGGTGGTGGCGGCCCGTGGGCGGTTGATGGCGGCGCTGCCGGCCGGCGGGGTAATGGTGGCGGTGAGCGCCACCGAGGCCGAGGTGGCGCCGCTTCTCAACGGCGACGTGAGCCTCGCGGCGGTCAACGGCCCCGACGCGGTGGTGCTCTCGGGTGAGCGGACCGCGGTGACGACGGTGGCGGATCGGCTGGCGGACTGCGGCCGGCGGGTGCGGCAGTTGGCCGTCTCGCACGCGTTCCATTCGCCGTTGATGGAGCCGATGATCGAGGAGTTCGCCGCGGTGGTGGCCGGGGTGTCGCCCGGCGCGCCGCGAATTGACCTGGTGTCCAACGTGACCGGGCAATTGGCCGGCCCCGGATACGGGTCCGCCGACTACTGGGTCGAGCACGTGCGCCGGCCGGTGCGGTTCGTCGACGGCGTGCGGGTGGCCGAATCGCTGGGCGGTGCCGCCTTCGTGGAGGTGGGCCCGGGCGCGGCGCTGACGGCCGCGGTGGAGCGGTCCCTGGCGAGTGAGCCGGCCGTGGCGGCGGTGTCGATGGCCAAGGACCGTCCCGAAGTCGATTCGCTGCTGCTGGCGGCCGGCCAGCTGTTCGTCTCCGGCGCCGG
>NZ_LZIX01000216.1:0-5783 GCF_001666955.1 Mycobacterium sp. E735
GCGGCGTGTCGTCGCAGACGTTTATGTGTCGCGATTGCCGTCGAGCACCATGGACGGCATGACCGCATCCCGTCCGCCGTTGCCCCCGTTCACCTACGAGACGGCGCTGCAAAAGGTGCAGGCCGCCGAGGACGCTTGGAACACCCGCGACCCGCACCAGGTCAGCCTGGCCTACACGCCCGACTCGCAGTGGCGAAACCGCGACGAACACGTCGTCGGCCGCGACGCGATCGTGGCGTTCCTGACCCGTAAGTGGCAGCGCGAGCTCGACTACGCGTTGCGGAAAAGCTTGTGGGACTTTCACGACAACCGCATCGCCGTTCGGTTCCAATACGAATGCCGCGACGCGGGCGGCCAGTGGTACCGCAGCTACGGCAACGAGCTGTGGGAGTTCTCCCCGTCGGGGTTGATGGCGCGTCGCGAGGCCAGCATCAACGACGTGCGCATCGACGAGTCCGAGCGCCGCTACTTCGGGCCGCGGCCCGCCGACCAGCACGGCCGGGACATCCCGCTTTGGTAACCCGCCGCGGCCACAACGCCTTGGTGTGACTCCACAACACGGCGGCCGGTACTACGTGCGCCTCGGGTGACGAACCATCGACGGGAGTCGATCGGCCGCTCGGGGGCATCCCGCCCCGGTCGATCGCACGTCCGGGCCGAAAACCGGCAGGCGTTAAGGTAGCGAAGCGTGCGGCCAGCCAGCGGCACATCCAAACGGCAGGAAACGGGAAAGCAGATGTACGCGCCATGACAGATGCGCAGACGACGGTAGGGGTGGTCGCCGAGTCCGGGGCCGACGAACGACGGGTCGCGCTGGTCCCCAAGGCGGTGGCGTCGCTGATCAGCAGCGGTGTGGCGGTGGTGGTCGAGTCGGGGGCGGGCGAAAAGGCGTTGCTGCCCGACCAGCTCTACACCGAGGCCGGCGCGAGCATCGGGGACGCCTGGACCGCCGACATCGTCGTGAAGGTGGCGCCGCCGACCAAAGAAGAGGTCGGCAGGCTGCGCCGCGGGCAGACGCTCATCGGGTTCCTGGCACCGCGCAACGCCGACAACTCGATCGGCGCGCTGACCGAGGCCGGGGTGCAGGCGTTCGCACTCGAGGCCATTCCGCGCATCTCGCGGGCCCAGGTGATGGACGCGCTCTCGTCGCAGGCCAACGTGGCCGGCTATAAGGCCGTCCTGCTGGCCGCGTCGGAGTCGACGCGGTTCTTCCCCATGCTGACCACGGCGGCCGGCACCGTGAAGCCGGCCAGCGTGCTGGTGCTCGGCGTCGGGGTGGCCGGCCTGCAAGCGCTTGCGACGGCCAAGCGGCTGGGCGCGCGCACCTCCGGTTACGACGTGCGCCCGGAGGTGGCCGACCAGGTCCGCTCGGTGGGGGCGCAGTGGCTGGACCTCGGCATCGACGCGGCCGGTGAGGGCGGATACGCCCGCGAGCTCACCGAGTCCGAACGCGCCGAGCAGCAGGAGTCGCTGGAGAAGGCGATCGCCGGGTTCGACGTCGTGATCACCACCGCGCTCGTCCCGGGGCGTCCCGCGCCGCGCCTGGTGACCGCCGCGGCCGTGGAGTCGATGAAGCCCGGCAGCGTCGTCGTCGACCTGGCCGGGGAGACCGGAGGCAACTGCGAACTCACCGAGCCCGGGAAGACGGTCGTCAAGCACGACGTGACCATCGCCTCGCCGCTGAACCTGCCGGCGACGATGCCCGAGCACGCCAGCGAGCTGTACAGCAAGAACATCACGGCGCTACTGGACCTGTTGATCACCGATGGCAAGCTGGCCCCCGACTTCGACGACGAGGTCGTTGCGGCCTCCTGTGTCACGCGGGCCTGAGAGGACTACATGTACGACGAGTTATTGGCCAATCTGGCGATCCTGGTGCTGTCCGGGTTCGTCGGGTTCGCCGTCATCTCCAAGGTGCCCAACACCCTGCACACGCCGTTGATGTCGGGGACCAACGCGATTCACGGCATCGTGGTGCTGGGGGCGCTGGTGGTCTTCGGCGAGGTGGAGCACCCCTCGCTGGCGGTGCAGATCATCCTGTTCGTCGCGGTGGTGTTCGGGACGCTCAACGTCATCGGCGGCTTCATCGTCACCGACCGGATGCTCGGGATGTTCAAGGGCAAGAAGAAGGCCGTGCCCGTGAAGACCGAAGACCTGGCGGCGAAATGAACTACCTGGTCACCGTCCTCTACATCATCTCGTTCGCCCTCTTCATCTATGGCTTGATGGGCCTGACCGGGCCCAAGACCGCGGTGCGGGGCAACCTGATCGCCGCGGTCGGCATGGCCATCGCCGTGGGCGCGACGCTGATCAAGATCCGCCATACCGAGTCCTGGGTGCTGATCATCGCCGGCCTGGTCGTGGGCGTGGTGCTCGGCGTTCCGCCCGCCCGGCTGACCAAGATGACCGCCATGCCGCAGCTGGTGGCCTTCTTCAACGGCGTGGGCGGCGGCACCGTCGCGCTGATCGCGCTGTCGGAATTCATTGAGACCAGCGGCTTCTCGGCCTTCCAGCACGGGGAGTCGCCGACCGTGCACATCGTGGTGGCGTCGCTCTTCGCCGCGATCATCGGCTCGATCTCGTTCTGGGGATCGATCATCGCGTTCGGCAAGCTGCAGGAGATCATCTCCGGATCGCCGATCGGGTTCGGCAGGGCGCAACAGCCGATCAACCTGCTGCTGCTGGCCGCCGCGGTGGCCGCCGCGGTGGTGATCGGCGTGCACGCCCACCCCGGCACCGGTGGGGTGCCGCTGTGGTGGATGATCGGCCTGCTGGCCGCCGCCGGTGTGCTCGGCCTGATGGTGGTGCTGCCGATCGGCGGCGCCGACATGCCGGTGGTCATCTCCCTGCTCAACGCGATGACCGGGCTGTCGGCCGCAGCGGCCGGCCTGGCGCTGAACAACACCGCGATGATCGTGGCGGGCATGATCGTCGGCGCCTCCGGTTCGATCCTGACCAACCTCATGGCCAAGGCGATGAACCGCTCCATCCCGGCGATCGTCGCGGGCGGCTTCGGCGGCGGCGGCGTCGCGCCCAGTGGGGACGGCGGCGGCGACAAGCACGTCAAGGCCACGTCGGCCGCCGACGCGGCGATCCAGATGGCCTACGCCAACCAGGTGATCGTGGTTCCCGGCTACGGTCTGGCGGTCGCGCAGGCCCAACACGCGGTCAAGGACATGGCGTCGCTGCTGGAGGACAAGGGCGTCCCGGTCAAGTACGCGATCCACCCGGTCGCCGGCCGCATGCCCGGCCACATGAACGTGCTGCTGGCCGAGGCCGAGGTCGACTACGACGCCATGAAGGACATGGACGACATCAACGACGAGTTCGCCCGCACCGACGTGGCGATCGTCATCGGCGCCAACGACGTCACCAACCCGGCGGCGCGCAACGAGCAATCCAGTCCGATCTATGGCATGCCCATTCTCAACGTCGACAAGGCCAAGTCGGTGATCGTGCTCAAGCGGTCGATGAACTCCGGGTTCGCGGGCATCGACAACCCGCTGTTCTACGCCGAGGGCACGACGATGCTGTTCGGGGACGCGAAGAAGTCGGTGACCGAGGTCGCCGAGGAACTGAAGGCGCTTTAAGGGCCAGACGGCCGTGGCGATCGCGAGCGCGGCGGAACCGGGCGCTGCGGGTCGCCACCAGGGTCGCTAGACGGGCGGGTAGGCGGGCGGCGGGTAGCCGTTGCCGTCGACCACCCCGCGCAGCCCCCACGGGACGTAGCGGAAGAAGAACTCGATCTCGTCGCTAGCGTCGTAGTCCGGACTCGGATCCATGAGGCCACCCCTCCAGTCGCGACTTGAGCTTTGTGACAGCGAGTCTAGTCCCATCCGTGTCGGGGCGACACCTGGCGTTTGCCTAAACTGTCCAACCAGTTGATTGATAATTGGCCTTGCCCGGCACCCTAGGTCCCGCCCGGCAGTGACGATAGCGAGGGCAGATGCCATCCGAGAACGGACTAACGCGACGCGAGGAGCTGCTGGCTGTCGCCACCAAGCTGTTCGCCGCGCGCGGCTACCACGGCACCCGGATGGACGACGTCGCGGACGTGATCGGCCTGAACAAGGCGACGGTCTACCACTACTACGCCAGCAAGTCCCTGATCCTGTACGACATCTACCAGCAGGCCGCCGAGCGGACGCTGGCCGCCGTTCACGACGATCCGTCGATGACCGCCCGCGAGGCGCTGTATCAGTACACCGTGCGGCTGCTGGACCAGATCGCCGCCAACCCCGAGGGCGCGGCCGTCTACTTCCAGGAGCAGCCCTACATCACCGAGTGGTTCTCCGAGGAGCAGGTCGCCGCGGTCCGCGAGAAGGAGACCCAGGTTTACGAACACGTCCACGGCCTCATCGATCGGGGGATCGCCAGCGGCGAGTTCTACCAGTGCGATTCGCACGTCCTGGCGCTCGGCTACATCGGCATGACACTCGGTGCCTACCGGTGGTTGCGCCCCAGTGGACGTCGCAGCGCCAAGGAGATCGCCGCGGAATTCAGCACCGCGCTGCTGCGCGGCCTGATCCGTGACGAAGCGATCCGCACGAGCTCCCCGCTCGGTCCCTAAGGACTCACACCCTTGAGGTGTCTGTCGAGGAAGGCGAGCTGGTCGGCGACGACACGCTCGAACGCCTCGTCGACGTAGATCGCGAAATGGCCCTCGGGGTACAGCTTGACCTCGCCGCGCGGGGCCTTGGCCGCGTAGCGCAACGTCGGCGCCGCCGGTGCGACCGAGTCGGCTTCGCACACGCAGAACAGGATCGGGCAGGGAATCTTCGCGGTGTCGCGGCCGGGACGGTAGGCCATGATCGTCAACGCGATGCGGGCCGCCACCTCGTTGGTCAGTTCCTCACCCGCGGGGACGAGCCTGAGGTAGCCGGGGTAGGCGTCGGGCGTGGTCATCAGCGCGACGTCGCCCGGTCTCCCGACCGTCGGCACCATCACCGGGGGCTTGCGCATCCGGGCGGCCAGCAGGTCACGCGCCGCCAGCAGACCGACTTGAGCGAAGACCAGCGGGTTGCTGATGGTGCGCGCCGACGCAATGCCGTCGGTGAAGGGGCATTGGGCGATCGCGGCCGCGATGCCCGGCAGCCGGGCCGCCGTGGCGATCACGTGGCCGCCGGCAAACGAGGTGCCCCACAACGCGATTCGGTCGGGGTCGATCCCGGGCAGGGTGCGCGCGTAGGCGACCGCCGCCGCCCAGTCGGCGAGCTGCAGTCCGACATCGAGCACCTGGCGGGGCCGGCCCTCGCTGTCGCCGAAGTTGCGGTAGTCGAACACCAGGCAGGCGTACCCGGCCGCGCTGAACCGTTCGGCGTACGCGTCCAGCCGCATGGTTCGCACCCCGCCCAGGCCGTGCGCCATCACCAGCAGGGGCGCGCGTTCTCCGCCCTCCGGCCGGTAGAGCCAGGCGCTGATCAGATCGCCACCGGAGGGGAATCGGACGTCTTCGCGTTGTGTCATCAGCCAGCCATTCTGCCCCGGGTGATCGCGACCCGTCCGCCGGTATGCGGCAAAGATTTTATGGACTACTGTCTAGAAACGTTTGGAGCGCTCAACGGACGGAGACTCTCATGGCGATCCGCGTCGCGCATGTCGGTACCGGAAACGTCGGAGGGTTGGCCCTGGCCGAGCTGATCACCAATCCGCAGTTCGAGCTGACGGGCGTGTGCGTGTCCACCCCGGAGAAGGTCGGCAAGGACGCCGGTGAACTCTGCGGCGTCGCCCTGGAACCCGGTGTGGTCACCGGGGTGACGGCCGTCTCGGACCTCGACGCGCTG
>NZ_LZIX01000217.1:0-38679 GCF_001666955.1 Mycobacterium sp. E735
CCATGGCCACCATGACGGCCCGGTCGGTGGTGCTCAGCGTGCTGCTGGGCGCCCACCCGGCGCACGCCCGGGCCAGCGAATTGGTCAGGCTCACTGCGGATTTCGGCATCAAAGAGACCACCCTGCGGGTGGCGCTGACCCGCATGGTGGCTGCCGGTGACCTGATCCGCTCCGCCGACGGCTATCGGCTCTCGGATCGGCTGCTGGCCCGGCAGCGCCGCCAGGATGACGCCATCGACCCGCGGGTCCGCCCGTGGGGCGGGGAGTGGGTCACGCTGATCGTGACCAGCGTGGGCGGCGACGCGCGTACCCGGGCCTCGCTGCGGAACGCCATGCACGGCAAGCGCTTCGGTGAACTGCGCGAGGGTGTGTGGATGCGCCCCGACAACCTGGAGTCCGACCTCGATCCCGAGATCGACGCCCGGGTGCGGGTCCTGCGGGCGCGCGTCGACGACGCCGCCGAACTCGCCACCCAGCTGTGGGACCTGCCCGCGTGGGCCCGGGCCGGTAACCGGCTGCTCGACGAGATGGCCGCCGCGCCGGACATTCCCGCCCGGTTCGTGGTGGCCGCGGCGACGGTGCGACACCTGCTCACCGACCCGGTCCTGCCCGACGAACTGCTGCCCGCCGACTGGCCCGGTGCGCGGCTGCGGGCGGCCTACCACGACTTCGCCACTGAGCTGCTGCAGCGGCGGGAACCACTATTCGCGGAGGCAAAATGAGCGACCCAGTGCGCATCGAACGCAACGGCCCGGTGACGACGGTGATCCTGAACCGGCCGGCCGCCCGCAATGCGGTCAACGGCCCCACGGCCGCCGCGCTGTACGCGGCGTTCGACGAATTCGACCGCGACGACAGCGCATCGGTCGCCGTGTTGTGGGGCGACGGCGGAACGTTCTGCGCCGGCGCCGATCTGAAGGCCTTCGGCACGCCCGACGCCAACGCCGTGCACCGGACGGGCCCGGGCCCGATGGGGCCGACGCGAATGGTGTTGTCCAAGCCGGTGATCGCCGCCGTCAGCGGCTTCGCGGTCGCCGGGGGTTTGGAGTTGGCCGTCTGGTGCGACCTGCGGGTGGCCGAGGAGGACGCCGTGTTCGGGGTGTACTGCCGCCGCTGGGGCGTGCCGCTGATCGATGGCGGCACGGTGCGGTTGCCGCGGCTGATCGGACACAGCCGCGCGATGGACATGATCCTCACCGGCCGCGGCGTCAAGGCCGACGAAGCCCTCGCGATGGGGCTGGCCAACCGCGTCGTGCCCAACGGCCAGGCGCGGCAGGCGGCGGAGGAATTGGCGGCGCAACTGGCCGCGCTGCCGCAGCAGTGCCTGCGGTCCGATCGGCTCTCGGCGTTACATCAATGGGGGACAACGGAATCCGAGGCGATCGACTTCGAATTCGCCAGCATCTCCCGCGTCGCCGCCGAGGCGAACGAGGGGGCTGGGCGGTTCGCCGCCGGCGCGGGCCGGCACGGCGCTCCCGCGGGCTAGCCTACGGCGCGAGCCGCACCCTGCCGGGCGGCGTGGGAGGGGTGTCACCGCCGGCGCCGGGAGGGCCACCCGGTGCGGGAGCCACCGTCGGTCCCTGCTGCGGTCCCGGTTGTGGCTCTTGCGCCGGTGCGGGCGCTTGCGGCCGCGGCGACGGGGCCGCGACGGGCGGGGGCGGCGCCAGGATCTGGGCCGTCGGGGCGGGCGGCGGCGGAAGTTGCGGCGGGTCCGGCTGCGCGGTTTCCCCCGCGGGCAACGGTCCGTACGACGCCAGCCGAACCCCGGCCGGTTGGGCGGTTGGTTCGCTCGAACCGGGTCCGCGATTGGCCACGCCCTGCAGCGAAGCGATCTTCGGCTGGTTGTTCGGGCAATAGGCCTCGACCGAAGCGGAGATGAATCGGGCGATGGTGCGCGCCACGCGATCGGCGGGGTACTGGCCGCCGCCCGGATTGGCTTTGAAGGCCCGCTCCCTCAGGTCGTCGACTACGCCGTCGACCGGCATCCCGCCATCGAGTTGGCGGCAGATCCGGTGTGCCGTGCCGATGAGGCTGGGAATGTTGTCCAGCGCGGGGATTCCCTTTTGGTCGAGCAGTGATACGAACTGGTCGTCGGTCGGGTCGGCCGCCGCCACCTCGTGGGGAAGCATCACGACGCCGGTCAGCACCACGATCGCCGTGACCAGTGCGCCGGCGCGGATGGTGGTGCGGGTGAGCATGGCTGGATTCCGTTCTGCCGGGATCATCATATGCCCCAATCAAAACGCTCGCCTCACGGCGAATGCCCCTGTCAGGGAACGACTACCGTCAGCCGCCCTTGGTGATCGTGTTGCCCGAGCCGAGGTTGTCCACCTTGGGCTCACCGTCCTTATAGGTGATGGTGTTGTTGAATCCGATCACGCTGATCCGCGTGTCGACCTTGTCCAGGGTGATCTTGTTGCTCGCGCCGCCGACGGTCACCGTCGCGCAGGAGCCGGTGATGGTGAGGGTGTTGTCCGAGCCGCCCACGTTCAGCGACTTGCCGCTGGCGCAGTCAAGCGTCGCGGTGGTCCCCATCGACCCGTAGGTGAGCGTGTTGCCGATCTCGACCGACGCGGTGGTGCTGGCCCCGCCCGACTTGGTGGTGGTGGCCGCCCCGGCGCTTGTCGTCGTCGTCGGGCTGCTCTTGGTCGTCGTGCTGGAACCGCCGGGCGGGTTGGCCGTCGAGCTGCAGCCGGCCACCAACACGGCCGCGAGCGCCGGGGCCACGGTGAGCGCGATCAGCCCCGAGGGGCGGTCAAAGATGCGGGCGGACAATGTTCCTCGATTCCCCTGAAGTTGGATGGTGACGTCGTGTCGGGCCTAGCCGGGCACTTGCTGGAGCCGGTTGGTCATGCCCAGTTCGCGGCCGCGGTCCCACAGGACCGGCGCGCCGTTGTGGAAGAACACGGTCTGGTCGTAGCCGTAGACGGTGATGTCGTGCGAGACGGAATCGGCGACGACGGTGTTGGACGAGCCCATCACCGTCACCGCGTAGCAGTTGCCCAGCGCCGTGACGTTGTTGAAGGAGCCGTTGACGAACAGCGTGGCGTCGTTGCAGTCCAGCGTCTGCTGGATGCCCTGGCCGACGACGTGGGTGTCGCCGTTCTTGGCGTGCGCCGCGGGGGCGGGGGTGGCGGCGACGGTGATGACACAGGTAGCCAGCGACCCGGCGACGGTTGTCCAGTGCACTGCGGGCCCCCTTGGTGACGGGTGATCAGCTGGACTGAGATTACGTCCATCCGGCCGTGGCTGAAATAGTTTCGCGACGGGCGTCAACTAGAGTCATTAGTTAAGCACCCCGAACATCCCAAGCGAAGGGCCCCGCCATGGCAGCTCAGCCCGAAACGCCGACGGCGGCCGGGCGCCCGCGCGGGGGGAGGGCCGGCTCCCGCCCGGCCAAGCTGAGCCGCGAGGGCATCATCGACGGCGCGCTGACCTTCCTGGACCGGGAGGGCTGGGACGCCCTCACCATCAACGCGCTGGCGACGCAGCTGGGCACCAAGGGGCCGTCGCTGTACAACCACGTGGACAGCCTGGAGGACCTGCGCCGGGCGGTGCGGATCCGCGTCATCGACGACATCATCACGATGCTGAACCGGGTCGGCGAGGGCCGCGCCCGCGACGACGCGGTGCTCGTCATGGCGGGCGCCTACCGCAGCTATGCGCATCACCACCCCGGCCGCTACTCGGCATTCACCCGGATGCCGCTGGGCGGCGACGACCCGGAGTACACGGCGGCCACCCGGGGCGCGGCCGCGCCGGTGATCGCGGTGCTGTCCTCCTACGGGCTCGACGGCGACGAGGCCTTCCACGCGGCGCTGGAGTTCTGGTCCGCGCTGCACGGCTTCGTGCTGCTGGAGATGACCGGTGTCATGGACGACATCGACACCGACGCGCTGTTTTCGGACATGGTGCTGCGCCTGGCGGCGGGTCTGGAGCGGCGCGTCACCCACGACGGCGTCAGGGGCTAGCTTCGACGGTGTCCGGGGTTTGACCGCCGCTTTGACCTGCAAGACCGGCGGCGGGTATTGTGGAGGCTCGTGCCTGGCGGCTTACGGCGCCTAACCGTAAGGAAGTGGATGCCGGGCGAATTCGCATGTCCACGATGCATCGGATCGTCCTCCGGTGCGCAACGCGTGCGACACACCCGGCCGCGGGGTAGTGCGACCGGGCATAACTGCAGTACGAAGACTTGAGAACCGCCGACAGACGCCCAACACGAACACAGAAAGCCTCCTAGATGCCAACCATTCAGCAGCTGGTCCGCAAGGGTCGCCGCGACAAGATCGCCAAGGTCAAGACCGCGGCCCTGAAGGGCAGCCCGCAGCGCCGTGGCGTATGCACTCGCGTGTACACCACCACCCCGAAGAAGCCGAACTCGGCGCTTCGGAAGGTCGCGCGCGTGAAGCTGACGAGCCAGGTCGAGGTCACCGCCTACATCCCGGGCGAGGGCCACAACCTGCAGGAACACTCGATGGTGCTGGTGCGTGGTGGCCGAGTCAAGGACCTGCCCGGCGTGCGCTACAAGATCATCCGCGGTTCGCTCGACACCCAGGGCGTCAAGAACCGCAAGCAGGCCCGCAGCCGTTACGGCGCCAAGAAGGAGAAGAGCTAATGCCGCGCAAGGGGCCCGCGCCCAAGCGTCCGCTGGTCAACGACCCGGTCTACGGTTCGCAGCTCGTCACGCAGCTCGTCAACAAAGTCCTGCTGGACGGGAAGAAATCGCTGGCCGAACGCATTGTTTATGGTGCGCTCGAACAAGCTCGTGAGAAGACCGGCACCGACCCGGTGATCACTCTCAAGCGCGCCATGGACAACGTCAAGCCTTCCCTCGAGGTGCGGAGTCGCCGCGTAGGTGGTGCGACGTATCAGGTTCCGGTCGAGGTGCGACCGGACCGCTCGGTGACGCTGGCCCTGCGTTGGTTGGTCAGCTTCTCCAAGCAGCGTCGCGAGAAGACCATGGTCGAGCGGCTGGCGAACGAGATCCTGGACGCCAGCAACGGCCTGGGTGCCGCCGTCAAGCGACGCGAGGACACCCACAAGATGGCCGAGGCCAACCGCGCCTTCGCGCACTATCGCTGGTGATCTAGCCGGCGACGGGGCCGGCGCAAACAAGACAGCGAACCAAGCAATCGAAAGAGTGGGAAGACTTCTGTGGCACAGAAGGACGTGCTGACCGACCTGACCAAGGTCCGCAACATCGGCATCATGGCGCACATCGACGCCGGCAAGACGACGACGACCGAGCGCATCCTCTACTACACCGGTATCAGCTACAAGATCGGTGAGGTGCACGACGGCGCCGCCACCATGGACTGGATGGAGCAGGAGCAGGAGCGGGGGATCACCATCACCTCCGCGGCTACCACCTGCTTCTGGAACGACAACCAGATCAACATCATCGACACCCCGGGCCACGTCGACTTCACCGTCGAGGTGGAGCGCAGCCTGCGCGTGCTCGACGGTGCCGTCGCCGTCTTCGACGGCAAGGAGGGCGTCGAGCCGCAGTCCGAGCAGGTGTGGCGGCAGGCCGACAAGTACGACGTTCCGCGCATCTGCTTCGTCAACAAGATGGACAAGATCGGCGCCGACTTCTACTTCTCCGTGCGCACCATGGAGGAGCGCCTGGGCGCCAACGTCATCCCGATCCAGCTGCCCGTCGGCTCCGAGGGTGACTTCGAGGGCGTCGTCGACCTGGTCGAGATGAAGGCCAAGGTGTGGAGCGCCGAGGCCAAGCTCGGCGAGAAGTACGACGTCGTCGACATCCCGGCCGACCTGCAGGAGAAGGCCGACGAGTACCGCACCAAGCTGCTCGAGGCCGTCGCCGAGACGGACGAGGCGCTACTGGACAAGTACCTGGGTGGTGAGGAGCTCACCGTCGAGGAGATCAAGGGCGCCATCCGCAAGCTGACCATCAGCTCGGAGGCCTACCCCGTCCTGTGCGGCAGCGCGTTCAAGAACAAGGGCGTCCAGCCGATGCTGGACGCGGTCATCGACTACCTGCCCTCGCCGCTGGACGTGCCGCCGGCCGTCGGCCACGCGCCGGGCAAGGAGGACGTCGAGGTCATCCGCAAGCCGTCGACCGACGAGCCGTTCGCCGCGCTGGCGTTCAAGGTGGCCACGCACCCGTTCTTCGGCAAGCTGACCTACGTCCGGGTCTACTCGGGCAAGGTCGACTCCGGCAGCCAGGTCATCAACGCCACCAAGGGCAAGAAGGAGCGGCTGGGCAAGCTGTTCCAGATGCACTCCAACAAGGAGAACCCGGTGGAGACCGCGTCGGCGGGTCACATCTACGCCGTGATCGGCCTGAAGGACACCACCACGGGCGACACCCTGTGCGACCCGAACGACCAGGTCGTCCTCGAGTCGATGACCTTCCCGGACCCGGTCATCGAGGTGGCCATCGAGCCCAAGACCAAGAGCGACCAGGAGAAGCTGAGCCTCTCGATCCAGAAGCTCGCCGAGGAGGACCCGACCTTCAAGGTGCACCTGGACCAGGAGACCGGCCAGACCGTGATCGGCGGAATGGGCGAGCTGCACCTGGACATCCTGGTGGACCGCATGCGTCGCGAGTTCAAGGTCGAGGCCAACGTCGGCAAGCCGCAGGTGGCCTACAAGGAGACCATCAAGCGGGCCGCGAACAACGTCGAGTTCACCCACAAGAAGCAGACGGGTGGCTCGGGCCAGTTCGCGAAGGTGATCATCAACCTCGAGCCGTTCACCGGCGAGGACGGTGCGACCTACGAGTTCGAGAACAAGGTCACCGGTGGCCGCATCCCCCGGGAGTACATCCCGTCGGTGGACGCCGGGGCGCAGGACGCCATGCAATACGGTGTGCTGGCCGGCTACCCGCTGGTGAACCTCAAGGTCACCCTGCTCGACGGCGCCTTCCACGAGGTCGACTCGTCCGAGATGGCGTTCAAGATCGCCGGTTCGCAGGTCCTGAAAAAGGCTGCGCAGCAAGCACAACCGGTCATCCTGGAGCCGATCATGGCCGTCGAGGTCACCACGCCCGAGGACTACATGGGCGACGTGATCGGCGACCTGAACTCCCGCCGTGGCCAGATCCAGGCCATGGAGGAGCGGAGCGGTGCACGCGTCGTCAGGGCGCACGTGCCGCTGTCGGAGATGTTCGGCTACGTCGGCGACCTGAGGTCCAAGACCCAAGGCCGGGCGAACTACTCCATGGTGTTCGACTCGTACGCCGAAGTACCGGCCAACGTGTCGAAGGAGATCATCGCGAAGGCGACGGGTCAGTAAAAATCCCCTCGGAGTAATCTTGCCGGGTCATTGCAAAGCCTTGGGCGCGGCACAACTGAAAACACCAACACTGCTTTAACGAGCACCAACAGTCCAGGAGGACAACGAAGTGGCGAAGGCGAAGTTCGAGCGGACGAAGCCGCACGTCAACATTGGGACCATCGGTCACGTTGACCACGGCAAGACGACGCTGACCGCGGCTATCACCAAGGTTCTGCACGACAAGTACCCGGACCTGAACGAGTCCCGCGCGTTCGACCAGATCGACAACGCTCCCGAGGAGCGTCAGCGCGGTATCACCATCAACATCTCCCACGTGGAGTACCAGACCGACAAGCGCCACTACGCGCACGTCGACGCCCCGGGTCACGCCGACTACATCAAGAACATGATCACCGGCGCCGCCCAGATGGACGGCGCGATCCTGGTGGTCGCCGCCACCGACGGCCCGATGCCGCAGACCCGTGAGCACGTGCTGCTCGCGCGTCAGGTCGGCGTGCCCTACATCCTGGTCGCGCTGAACAAGGCCGACATGGTCGACGACGAGGAGCTCCTCGAGCTCGTCGAGATGGAGGTCCGCGAGCTGCTGGCCGCCCAGGAGTTCGACGAGGACGCCCCCGTCGTGCGGGTCTCGGCGCTCAAGGCGCTCGAGGGCGACGCCAAGTGGGTCGAGTCCGTCGAGCAGCTGATGGAGGCCGTCGACGAGTCGATCCCGGACCCGGTCCGCGAGACCGACAAGCCGTTCCTGATGCCGGTGGAGGACGTCTTCACCATCACCGGGCGTGGCACGGTGGTCACCGGTCGTGTCGAGCGCGGCGTGATCAACGTGAACGAGGAAGTCGAGATCGTCGGCATCCGCCCCGCCAGCACCAAGACCACGGTCACCGGTGTGGAGATGTTCCGCAAGCTGCTCGATCAGGGCCAGGCCGGTGACAACGTCGGTCTGCTGCTCCGCGGTATCAAGCGCGAGGACGTCGAGCGCGGTCAGGTCGTCACGAAGCCCGGCACCACCACGCCGCACACCGAGTTCGAGGGCCAGGTCTACATCCTGTCCAAGGACGAGGGCGGCCGGCACACGCCGTTCTTCAACAACTACCGTCCGCAGTTCTACTTCCGCACCACCGACGTGACCGGTGTGGTGACGCTGCCGGAGGGCACCGAGATGGTGATGCCCGGTGACAACACCAACATCTCGGTCAAGCTGATCCAGCCCGTCGCCATGGACGAGGGGCTGCGGTTCGCGATCCGCGAGGGTGGCCGCACCGTCGGCGCCGGCCGGGTCGTCAAGATCATCAAGTAGGTCCAGTTCGCCATAGGGCCCGGATTGCCGAAAGCGGCAATCCGGGCTTTATGCGTTTACCGGGCCTGATGCGGGCGGCTCCGCTACGATTCCGTGATAAGGGAGTCGGGGGAAGACGGCCGGGAGGTTAGATGTCCTTCGTATTCACGACGCCTGAGTACGTCGCCGCGGCGGCGTCGGACCTGGCCAGGATCGGCTGGACGATCACGTCCGCCAACACGATGGCGCTGGGTCCTACGTCTAACGTGCTGGCCCCGGGTGCCGACGAGGTGTCGGCCAGCATAGCGACCCTGTTCGGCGCGCACTCCCAGGTGTACCAGGCGCTCAGCGCGCAGGCCGCGGCGTTCCACCAGCAGTTCGTGCAGCTGATGAACGGCGGCGCGGCGCAGTATCTCGCCACCGAGGCGGCCAACACCTCGCCCCTGCAGAGCGCGGCGGCGCCCGCGTCGATGGCCGCCCAGCTGCCGGCGGTGACGGCCGCGGGTGGGTCGGCGCCGGGCGTGCCCGCGGGACCCGTGGCCTCGGCGATCGCCCCCGCTTCGGCGCTCGCGGGAGCGCAGGCGCAGGCCGGCCAGACGGCGGCCGCCGCCACCGCGGGGCCGGCGGCGATGGCCCCGGCCGCCACACCGGCGACGCCGGTGCGGATGGTGACCCCCGCCTACACCCCGGCCACCGCGACGCAGCCGGCGGCGCCGGCACCGGCGCCGGTGAACCCGCTCGCGACGGCGCCGGCGCAGGTCGAGACGCCGCAGGCCGCCGCGGCGCCCGCGATGCCGGTGTCGACCGGCACGCCGGTCAAGATGGTGTCGGCGCATTCGCCCGTCGGGGCGACGCCCGCGGGGTCTTCGGAGCGCCCGGCGCCGACGGTGATACCCAAGATCGACTGACGCTCGCCGGTTTGCGCGTATGGCGCGCGTGGCGACAGCGCGGAAGCTAACCTGGCACGAAAATTCCCAGCAAGGGTAAGGAGACACTCGTGTTGGCGCGCTATCTCAAGGCACAGTTGATCGTTTTGCTGTGTGGCGGCCTTGTCGGGCCGATCTTCCTCGTCGTCTACTTCACCCTCGGGTTCGGCAGCCTGCTGCAGTGGATGTTCTACGCCGGCCTGCTCATCACCGTGGCCGACGTGCTGATCGCGCTCGCGCTGGCCAACTACGGCGCGAAGTCGTCGGCCAAGAACGCGGAGCTCGAGCAGAGCGGCGTGCTGGCGCTGGCCCAGATCACCGGGGTCACCGAGACGGGCACCTGGATCAACAACCAGCAGGTCGTGAAGGTGCACCTGCACATCGCGGGCCCCGGATTCCTGCCGTTCGACAGCGAAGACCGGGTGATCGCCAGCGTCACCCGGCTCGGCAACCTGTCCGCCCGCAAGCTGGTGGTGCTGGTCAACCCGACCACCAACGAGTACCGGATCGACTGGGAGCGAAGCGCTTTGGTCAACGGCCTGGTCCCCGCGCAGTTCACCGTGGCCGAGGACAACAAGACCTACGACCTGAGCGGCCAGGCCGGCCCGCTGATGGAGATCCTGCAGATCCTCAAGGCCAACAACGTTCCGCTGAACCGGATGGTCGACATCCGGTCGAACCCTGCGCTGCGCCAACAGATCCAGGCGGTGGTGCGCCGGGCGGCCGAACAACAGGCGCCGGCTGCCCAGCCGCAGCCGGCCACCGCCGGAGGGCCGGCACCGGTGGTGACGCCCCCGCAACCGTCGATCGCTCAGCGGCTCCAGGAGCTCGAGACCCTGCGCGCCAGCGGCGCGCTGACCGACCAGGAATACAACAGCCGGCGGGCCCAGATCATCTCGGAAATCTGACCGCCGGGCGAGTTAGAACAGGTTTCAGTTCCGCTGCTAGCCTTGCCTCGTGGCTGACTCACTGCAAGGCCGGGTGGCATTCATCACCGGCGCCGCGCGCGCCCAGGGCCGCTCGCACGCGGTGCGGCTCGCCCGCGAAGGCGCCGACATCATCGCGCTCGACATCTGCGCGCCCGCGTCAGAGAGCATCACCTACACGCCTGCCACGCCGGAGGACCTCAACGAGACCGTACGGCTGGTGGAGGCCGAGGGCCGCAAGGTCTTGGCCCGTGAGGCCGACATCCGGGACGATGCCGCACTGCGCCAGCTGGTGGCCGACGGCATCGAGCAATTCGGCCGGCTCGACATCGTGGTGGCCAACGCCGGGGTCTTGAGCTGGGGCCGGCTCTGGGAGCTCACCGACGAGCAGTGGGACACCGTGATCGGCGTCAACCTGACCGGCACCTGGCGCACGCTGCGCGCCGCCGTGCCCGCGATGATCGAGGCGGGCAACGGGGGCTCGATCATCGTGGTCAGCTCGTCCGCGGGCCTGAAAGCCACACCGGGCAACGGGCACTACTCGGCCAGCAAGCACGGGCTCACCGCGCTGACCAACACGCTGGCCATCGAGCTCGGCGAATACGACATCCGGGTCAACTCCATCCATCCGTACTCCATCGACACCCCGATGATCGAGCCCGAGGCGATGATGGAGATATTTGCCCGCCATCCCAGCTTCGTGCACAGCTTCCCCCCGATGCCGTTGCAGCCCAACGGGTTCATGTCGCCCGACGAAGTGGCCGACGTCGTGGCGTGGCTAGCTGGTGACGGGTCGGCCACGGTGACGGGCACGCAGGTCCCCGTCGACAAGGGCGCATTGAAGTACTGATCGGCGATCGTGGTATGAACTCCACGTGACCGCGAGCAAAGGAATAGTGATCGTCGGTGGCGGCCTGGCCGCCGCCCGGACCGCCGAGCAACTTCGCCGGGCGGAGTACGCCGGCCGCGTCACGATCGTCAGCGACGAGGTGCATTTGCCCTACGATCGCCCGCCGCTGTCAAAAGAGGTGCTGCGCAAGGAGGTCGACGACGTCGCCCTCAAGCCCCGGGAGTGGTACGACGACAACGACATCACCCTGCGGCTGGGCGCGGCGGCCACCGCCCTGGACACCGCGGCGCAGACGGTGACGCTGGCCGACGGGTCCGTGATCGGCTACGACGAACTCGTCATCGCGACCGGCCTGGTACCGCGGCGCATCCCGACACTGCCGGACCTCGAGGGCATCCGGGTCCTGCGCACGTTCGACGAGAGCATGGCGCTGCGCGAGCACGCGTCCTCCGCGCGGCGCGCCGTCGTCATCGGCGCCGGATTCATCGGCTGTGAGGTCGCGGCCAGCCTGCGCAGCCTCGGCGTGGACGTGGTGTTGGTCGAGCCGCAGCCGACGCCCCTGGCGTCGGTGCTCGGCGAGCGGATCGGCGAGCTGGTCGCGCGCCTGCACCGCGACGAAGGGGTGGACGTCCGTCTCGGCGTCGGGGTGGCCGACGTGCGCGGCGACGGACGAGTGGACACGGTGCTGCTGACGGACGGCACCGAGCTGGCGGCCGACCTGGTGGTCATCGGCATCGGGTCGCACCCAGCGACCGGTTGGCTCGAGGGCAGCGGCGTCGCCGTGGACAACGGTGTGCTCTGCGACGGGGCCGGGCGGACCAGCGCGCCCAACGTGTGGGCGCTCGGCGACGTCGCCTCCTGGCGCGACGCCACGGGACATCAAGCGCGCGTGGAACATTGGAGCAACGTCGCCGACCAGACCCGCGTCGTGGTGCCCGCGATGCTTGGACAGGACTCCTCGTCGTCGGCCGTCGTAGTTCCGTACTTCTGGAGCGACCAGTACGACGTCAAGATCCAGTGCCTGGGCGAACCGGAAGCCACCGACACCGTCCACCTCGTCGAGGACGACGGCCGCAAGTTCCTGGCCTACTACGAGCGAGACGGCGTGCTCGTGGGCGTGGTCGGCGGCGGGATGCCCGGCAAGGTCATGAAGGTGCGCGCGAAGATCGCGGCCGGCGCGCCCATTTCCGACGTGCTGGGCTGAGCCCTAGCGCCACTGCACCGGCGGGCCGTGCGGATGGCATTCGCCGAGGATCTCGAGACCGCCGCCCGGCCAGCGCCGCGCCCGCACCAGGAACCGGATCGGCGCGTCGGGCGCGTCGCGTGCCGGTTCCAGCGTGAGGTGGACGAGCGGCGACCGTTCGTCGGCCTGCTCGCCCAGCGCGCTGATCGTGGCGCGGACCGTGTCGCGCTCCTCGTGGCTCAGGTACTGCCAAGTGATCGAGTGCCACAGCACCGTCAACGCGCCCGCGGCCAGCGTCAGCCCGGCGACCGCGTCGGCCGCCGATCGGCGCTCCAGCCGCGCGGGCACCCGGCGGGCGACCTCGACGGCGCCGCGCAGCCGCTCGAGCCGCGCGGTCTGATCTGGCCAGACGTAGCTCAACACCGTGAGCTCCCCGTCGGTGGCGGTGACGTCGATGGGTGCGATGTCGAAGCCGTGCCGCTCGACGATCCGCACCCCGCCGTCGGGCGGTAGCGCGCCGCGCCACGCGTCCTCGATGGTCACGGGCGAATCGCCCGGGCCCCACTGGCCGTCGGCGAACCGGTAACGGTAATGGTCGGCGCGCAGGTTCAGCCCCGCACTGGAGCCGATCTCGAAAAGCCTTATCGGCAAACCTGATTCACTGTTGGCGCGCAGCAAGCCGCCGATCAGGGCGGCCGATCGGCCGACCTCGTTGGTCTGCGGCGGTTGCCGCAGGGCGGCGCGTAGCGCGTCGGCGTGTTCGGCCGCGACGCCCTCGATTTCCGGCCAGGCGGCCTCGGCGTCCCAGCTGCCTCCGGTGCTGGGGTACCACCGGCGCAATCCCGGTGCCCGGCCGTCGAGCACCAACCGGTGTAACCCGCCGAGCAGGCGCAGCGGCACCGCGAGGGGCGCGGGGTCCTCCTCGTGCCCGGACAGGATCGTTGCGAAGACGCCCCCCGACTCGACGTCGCGGGCCACCAGCTCGAAGAGTTCGCCGTACATCGGGGACCCGGAGCGGGCGCAGAACCGCCCTTGCGCGCGCAGTGTGTGCAGCAGGTGGTCCGCGGTCACCGATCCAGCCCGTCCAGCCCGGCGCCGACGACATCGAACGCGTTGCCCAGCGCGGTCGGCAGCGGGACGGACTCGTCGCCGAGCCAGTGCTCGTAGGCCGCCAGCGCCACCCCGAGCATCGTCCAGGCGGCGGTCTGGGGCAGCAGGTCCGTGGTCTTGAGGTCCGACCGGCGGGCCACGAATCCGGCGATCACCTCGCGCCAGCCCGCGTACATCGTCATCGAGTAGGCCTGCAGCTCGGCGGTTTGCAGGATCACCCGCATGCGCTGGCGGTGCCGCGCCGTCTCGGACTCGTCAAAGGTGTTGAACGCCAACAGCGCATCGCGCAGCGCCTGACCCAGCGGCACGCGCGGGTCGACGTCGTCGAGCAGGTCGCGCAGGCGCGCGAGGTGGGTGTCGAAGTCACCCCAGGGGATGGCGTTCTTGGAGGCGTAGTAGCGGAACAGCGTTCGCCGGGAGATGCCGGCGGCCTGGGCGACGTCGTCGACGCTGACGTCGGCGAAGCCGCGGGCGCTGAACAGCTCGATGGCGACGTCGGTGATGTGGTGCGGCGTTGTCGAGCGGCGACGGCCCACCCGCGGCTGCGGCACCATGAGACCCGCCCTTCCATTTCGGCACTCGATGCCATATTCTGACGAAGCTTGTGACTCGATCCCCATCGTTGTCAAGAACCGACGAAAGGCAATGACCCGTGGACCACGAAACCGAGACCGAGACCCAGCTCGTCACCGAGACCCTGGTCGAAGAGGTGTCCATCGACGGCATGTGCGGGGTCTACTGACCCCGTGTTCGACCCCGACCGCGGCTGGCGGTTGCACCCGCAGGTGGCGGTTCGACCCGAACCCTTCGGGGCGCTGCTCTACCACTTCGGCACCCGCAAGCTGTCCTTCCTGAAGAACCGCACCATCCTCACCGTGGTGCGGTCGCTGGCCGACCATGCCGACGTCCATTCCGCCTGCCGCGCGGCGGGGGTGGACGACGCCGGCGAGGCGCCCTATCTGCACGCGCTCGGCGTGTTGGCCGATTCGAAGATGTTGGTACCCCAGGAGGCCCCATGACTGCCACCGTGCCGCGGCTCATCGAGCAGTTCGAGAGCGGCCTGGACGCGCCCATCTGCCTGACGTGGGAGCTCACGTACGCATGCAACCTGGCGTGCGTGCACTGCCTTTCGTCCTCGGGCAAGCGCGATCCGCGAGAGCTCTCCACCCGTCAGTGCATGGACATCATCGACGAGCTGGAACGCATGCAGGTGTTCTACGTCAACATCGGCGGCGGGGAGCCCACCGTCCGGCCGGACTTCTGGGAGCTGGTCGACTACGCGACCGCGCACCACATCGGGGTGAAGTTCTCCACCAACGGGGTCCGCATCACCGAAGAGGTCGCCGCCCGGCTGGCTGCCAGCGACTACGTCGACGTGCAGATCTCGCTCGACGGCGCCACCGCGGAGGTCAACGACGCGGTCCGCGGTCCGGGGTCCTTCGCCATGGCGGTGCGCGCGCTGGAGAACCTGGCCGCCGCCGGTTTCGCCGACGCGAAGATCTCCGTCGTGGTGACCCGCCACAACGTCGACCAGCTTGACGAATTCGCCGCGCTCGCAAGCCGTTACGGCGCCACCTTGCGGATCACCCGGCTGCGGCCCTCGGGCCGCGGCGCGGACGTCTGGGAGGATCTGCACCCCACGGCCGCCCAGCAGGTTCAGCTCTACGAGTGGCTGGTGGCCAAGGGCGAGCGGGTGCTCACCGGCGACTCCTTCTTCCACCTGGCGCCACTGGGCTCCTCCGGGGCGCTGGCCGGCCTGAACATGTGCGGCGCCGGCCGGGTGGTGTGCCTGATCGACCCGGTGGGCGACGTGTATGCCTGCCCGTTCGCCATCCACGACCGCTTCCTGGCCGGAAATGTGTTGACCGACAACGGGTTCGACAATGTCTGGAAGAACGCCCCGCTGTTTCGCGAGCTGCGGAAGCCGCAGTCCGCGGGCGCCTGCGGCAGCTGCGGGCACTACGACGCCTGCCGGGGCGGCTGCATGGCGGCCAAGTTCTTCACCGGCCTGCCGATGGACGGCCCGGACCCCGAGTGCGTCCAGGGCCACAGCGAGGCGGCGCTGGCCCGGCGGCGCGAGACGCCGCGCCCCCGCGCCGACCACTCCCGGAAGTCCGGCGGCCCGGTACCCCTGACACTGTCTCGGCCGCCCGCCCGCCTGTGCAACGAAAGCCCCGTCTAGACCATGGCCGGCCAATGGTTCGAAACGGTCGCCATCGCGCAGGAACGCGCGAAACGGCGGCTGCCCAAATCCGTCTATTCGTCCCTGATTTCCGCGAGCGAAAAAGGGGTCACGGTCGGCGACAATGTCGCGGCGTTCAGCGAACTCGGTTTCGCGCCCCACGTCGTCGGCGCACAGGAAAAGCGCGACCTGGCGACCACCGTTATGGGCCAAGATATTTCACTGCCGGTGATCATTTCGCCCACCGGTGTCCAGGCGGTCGACCCCGACGGGGAAGTGGCCGTCGCGCGGGCCGCCGCGGCGCGCGGAACTGCGATGGGCCTGTCCTCGTTCGCGAGCAAACCGATCGAGGAGGTCATCGCCGCCAACCCCAAGGTCTTCTTCCAGGTGTACTGGCTGGGCGGGCGGGACGCGATCGCCGAGCGGGTGGAACGGGCCCGTCAGGCCGGCGCGGTCGGCCTGATCGTCACCACCGACTGGACCTTCTCCCACGGCCGCGACTGGGGCAGCCCGCAGATCCCCGAGCAGATGAACCTGCGGACCATCCTGCGGCTGTCGCCGGAGGCGATCACGCGTCCGCGGTGGCTGTGGAAGTTCGGCAAGACCCTGCACCCGCCCGAGCTGCGGGTGCCCAACCAGGGGCGCCGCGGCGAGCCCGGCCCGCCGTTCTTCGCGGCCTACGGGGAGTGGATGGGCACGCCGCCCCCGACGTGGGAGGACATCGCCTGGCTGCGGGAGTTGTGGGGCGGGCCCTTCATGCTCAAGGGTGTGATGCGCGTCGACGACGCGAAAAGGGCTGTGGATGCCGGAGTTTCGGCGATCTCGGTGTCGAACCACGGCGGCAACAACCTGGACGGCACGCCGGCGTCGATCCGGGCCCTGCCCGCGGTGGCCGCCGCGGTCGGCGATCAGGTGGAGCTGCTGCTCGACGGCGGCATCCGCCGCGGGAGCGACGTCGTCAAGGCCGTGGCGCTGGGCGCCCGCGCGGTGATGATCGGCCGCGCCTACCTGTGGGGCCTGGCGGCCGCCGGCCAGGCCGGCGTGGAGAACGTCCTCGACATCCTGCGCGGCGGCATCGACTCGGCGCTCATGGGGCTGGGCCACGCGAGTGTGGCAGACCTCGGCGCGGACGACATCCTGGTGCCGCCCGGCTTCACCCGGGCGCTCGGCGTGCCACCCACCGGGAATACCTGAGCAGCCAATTACCGATATCCGGGGCAGGCCTACCCGGATGATTGACGCCCCCGCAAACGGTGGTACAAGCGTGGTGCCCGTGACGAACGAGCACAAAATTCGAACGCCCGATGAACCAGCCAGAAAAAAATAGTTTTCACCAGACAACAATTGGTGCACGCCAGGTGAATTCGTCCTACCATCACCGAGTGCCCGTACTCGGCGAATTGGCGATGGCCACATCAGGCCGGCTATCGGGCACCTCGCCGTCGATATTGATCCCGCTCGGGTCCACCGAACAGCACGGTCCGCACCTGCCGTTGGACACCGACACCCGCATCGCCACCGCGGTCGCGCGCGGCGCCCGGGCCGGTCTGGACGGCGACTGGTGGGTGGCGCCGGCCGTCGCCTACGGCGCCAGCGGCGAGCACCAGAGCTTCGCCGGAACGATCTCCATCGGTACCGAAGCCCTGACCGCGTTGCTGGTCGAGTACGGCCGGTCGGCCGCCGACTGGGCCCGGCGCCTGGTCTTCGTCAACGGCCACGGCGGGAACATCGCCGCCCTGACCGCCGCCGTGACCCGGCTGCGGGCCGAGGGCCGCGACGCCGGCTGGTGCCCATGCCTGGCCGGCGGCGGCGATGCCCACGCCGGGCACACCGAAACCTCGCTGGTGCTGCACATCTCGCCAGCCGACGTGCTGACCGACCGGTGGCTCGCGGGCAACAGGGCGCCGCTGCCGGAATTGCTGCCGTCGATGCGCCGCGGGGGAGTCGCCGCCGTCAGCCCCGTCGGCGTGCTGGGGGACCCGACCACCGCGACCGCCGCCGACGGCGAGCGCATCCTCGCCGAGATGGTGGACACCTGTGTCCGTCGAGTGGTCCGCTGGTCGCCCGGGCGCGACGGAATGCTGACATGAGCCAGCCCCGGCTGCCCGACGGCTTCGCCGTCCAGGTCGATCGCCGCGTCCGGGTGCTGGGCGACGGCTCGGCGCTGCTCGGTGGTTCGCCGACGCGGCTGCTGAAGCTGGCGCCGGCCGCCCAGGACTTGCTCTGCGACGGCCGGCTGAAGGTGCGCGACGACGTGAGCGCGCAGCTGGCCCGCACGCTGCTGGACGCCACGGTGGCGCATCCGCGGCCCGCGGGCGGACCGTCGCACCACGACGTGACCGTGGTAATCCCGGTGCGGGACAATCTTTCCGGCGTGCGCCGCCTGGTCAGCTCGCTGCGCGGCCTGCGCGTCATCGTGGTGGACGACGGTTCCTCGCCGCCGATCGAGCCGGCCGACTTCGTCGGCGCGCACTGCGACGTCGAGGTGTTGCGCCACTCGCGCAGCAAGGGCCCGGCGGCCGCGCGCAACACCGGGCTGGCGGCCTGCACCACCGACTTCGTCGCCTTCCTGGACTCCGACGTCGCGCCCCGGCGCGGATGGCTGGAGGCGCTGCTCGGGCATTTCTGCGACCCCACCGTCGCCCTGGTCGCCCCGCGCATCGTCGGTTTGTCGCACAGCGAGAACGTGGTGGCGCGGTACGAGGCGGTGCACTCGTCGCTCGACCTCGGCGAGCGCGAAGCGCCGGTGCTGCCCCACAGCACGGTGTCCTACGTGCCCAGCGCGGCGATCATCTGTCGCTGCGCCGCCCTGCGCGGGGTCGGCGGGTTCGACGAGACCCTGCAATCGGGCGAGGACGTCGACCTGTGCTGGCGGCTCATCGAAGCGGGCGCGCGGCTGCGCTACGAGCCCATCGCGCTGGTCGCCCACGACCATCGCACCGAGCTGCGGGATTGGATCGCGCGCAAGGCATTCTATGGGGGTTCGGCCGCGCCGCTGTCCGTCCGCCACCCGGACAAGACGGCGCCGGTGGTGATCTCCGGCTGGGCGTTGATGACCTGGATCCTGGTGGCGTTCGGGACCAGCCTGACCCAGCTGGCGTCTGTCCTCGTCGCCGTGATCACCGGTCGCCGGATCGCCAGGGCCATGCGGGGCGCCGAGACGTCGATCACCGACGTGGTGCTGATCGCCGGCCGCGGCCTGTGGTCGGCAGCGCTGCAGCTGGCGTCGGCCCTGTGCAGGCACTACTGGCCGCTGGCGTTGCTGGCCGCCACGCTGTCGCGGCATTTCCGACACGTCGTGCTGGTCGCGGCGATCATGGACGGCGTGGTGGACTGGCTGCGCCGCAGGGACGCCGTCGGCGACGACGCCGAACCGATCGGCCTGCTCACCTACCTGGTGCTCAAACGTGTCGACGACCTGGCGTACGGGCTCGGATTGTGGTGGGGTGTGCTGCGGGAGCGCAACCTGCGCGCGCTGAAACCGCAGATTCGGAGCTAGCCGCCACCTTGACCCCCCTTGAGTAAGGCCGCCCCGCACAGCGACGTGCTGATCGTCGGTGCCGGCAGCGCTGGATCGGTTGTTGCCGAACGTCTTTCCATCGATCCCCGCCGCACCGTGACCGTGCTGGAGGCGGGGCCGGCCCTCGATGACCCCGGATTGCTCGCTCAGACCGCCAACGGTCTGCAGCTGCCGATCGGGGCCGGCAGTCCACTGGTGCGGCGGTACCAGACCAGCCTCACCGATCGGCCCATGCGCCGGCATCCGATCGTGCGCGGGGCCACGGTCGGCGGCTCGGGCGCGGTGAACGGCGGCTACTTCTGCCGCGGGCTGCCCCGCGACTTCGATAGCCTGGCGCTGCCCGGGTGGGCCTGGTCCGATGTCCTGGGCAGCTTCCGGGCCATCGAGACCGACCTGGATTTCGCCGGCCCCGCCCACGGCGACAGCGGCCCCATCCGGGTGCGGCGCACCCACGAAATGACCGGAACCACCGAGCGTTTCATCACCGCCGTGCGCGGCGCCGGGTTCGACTGGATCGATGATCTCAACGACGTCGGGCCCGAACCGGTTTCGGGGGTGGGCGCCGTTCCGCTCAACATCGTCGACGGCGTGCGCACCGGATCCGGAGCCGGCTTTCTGCTCCCGGCTCTTGGCCGGCCGAACCTGACGTTGCACGCGCGGACACGCGCACTGCGTTTGCGATTTGCCGGGACCGCGGCGGTCGGTGTCGACGCCATCGGCCCGCACGGCGGCGTGACCGTCACCGCCGACCGGATCGTGTTGTGCACCGGCGCCATTCAAACGGCGCAGCTGCTCATGCTTTCCGGCGTCGGGACGGAGGAGGGTTTGCGGGCCGTTGGCGTGCCCGTGCTGGCCCCGCTGCCGGTGGGGGAGTCGTTCAGCGATCACCCCGAGTGGGTGCTGTCCACCGACTGGACGGTGGCGCCCGGCCGGCCGGTTCTCGAGGCCGTCCTCAGCACCGCCGATGACCTCGAGATCAGGCCCTACACGGGCGGATTCGTCGCGATGACCGGTGACGGCACCGCCGGGCACGCCGACTGGCCGCACATCGGCGTGGCGCTGATGCAGCCGCGGGCGCGCGGGCGCATCACGCTGGTGTCGGCGGACCCCGACGTGGCTCCCCGCATCGAGCATCGTTACGACAGCGAGCCGGACGACGTCGCGGCGCTGCGGCGCGGGGCCGAAATGGCTCGTGAATTGGCCGGTGCGGCAACGGATGTCGGCGCCCCGGTGTGGTCGACATCGCAACATCTGTGCGGCACGGCGCCGATGGGTCCCGATACCGACCCGCGGGCCGTCGTCGACCCGCGCTGCCGGGTGCACGGCGTCGACAACCTGTGGGTGATCGACGGCTCGATCCTGCCGGCCATCACCAGCCGCGGGCCGCACGCCACCATCGTGATGCTCGGGCACCGGGCCGCGGAATTCGTTGATTGAGGCGCCCGGGTATGGGGGCGGGCCCCACGGTGAGGCATGGGGCCCGCCCGCGAGCGGTTGATGTTCATGCGGTCCACGTAGATGGCCACGACAAGTGGCGGTGCGCGCGCAAGAGTGCGTCGCGCGAACGATGCGTCGCAATATTCGTGGACGGCACGACCGCTGTCTCGCTCGTTCGACCTCCCTTCGATCGTCTGAAAAGGGCTTAGCGGCTTGGTGTCACGCTTGCCGCGGAGGTGAACGCTCCCGCGCCCAGACCAGGGAGACCGGCCAGTCGGTTCGGCGTCCGCGGGCGTGCGTCGAGCACGCGGTGTCAGTCGGTTCGGTGGACACGATGGTGCCCGTGCGGCGGCGGCGCCGCCGCACCGAGGGCAATTCGCAGGTGGGGTGTCGAGCCGGGCCGCTCGGTCGCCGCAGGCGTATCCATTCGGCCTCCACGATCGCCGCCGCCTCGCACAGCGCCGGGCATCCCGGCTCGACCACGCTCGTATCACTTATCAACACCACATCCACCTCGCGCTTACTTCAGAGATGACCTGTATCTGTCGATGTACATCCGGTGATACCAGAACCGGCGGACGTTTTCAAGCACTCCCGGCGGGGTCAAGTCGGTTGAACCCGATGTCGGACAACGGTATTGGAACGGCGTGGTGGGTTAGCGGCGCCGGGAGAGCAGGCCCCGAACCGGTCGCAGCTGTCGGCCGTCGCGGCCGGGGGCCCAAACGCCGACCAGCATCGCGGCGACGGCGACGATCACGGCCATCGTGATGGTCGACGCGTGTAAGGCCGCCAGGAACGCGGTCTTGCTGGCCTCGGCGAGCTGGTGGCCCTGGGGCCCCAGCCGGCCGGCGACCTCGACGGCCTTGGCCAGCGAATCGGTGGCCGGGCCGCGGACCGGCTCGGGGAAGCCCGCCAACTTCGGCGCGAGCTCGTGCGAATACCGGCCGGCCAGAATGGAACCGGCCACCGCGATGCCCAGCGCGCCGCCCATCTCCCGGGAGGTGTCGTTCACCGCGGAGGCGACGCCCTGCTTCTCGTCGGGCACCGCCCCCATGATCGCCGACGTCGTCGGCGCCGTGCAGATTCCGATGCCGGTGGCCAATATCAATGTCGGCCAAGCGAATTCCAGATAAGAGGAGTGCAGGTTCAGCCGGTACATGCAGGCGAAGCCGACCGCCATCAGCAACGTCCCGACGAACAGCACAAGGCGCAGACCGAGTTTGGGCACGTACCAGAAGGACAGCGCCGAGAAGATGGCGAGCGGCACCATGAACGGCCCGAAGGAGATGGCCGTCGCTAGGGGCGAATAGCCCATGATCTGCTGCACGTACTGCATCCCGATGTAGAAGAACCCGAACGTCGCGCCGAACAGGATGACGATCGCTGCGACGCCGGTGGCGAAATTCGGGTCGGCGAACAGCCGGACGTCCAGCAGCGGTTGGCGGCCGCGCCCGGCGAGCCGCAACTGCACGGCAGCGAAGGCCGCGGCGAGCACCGCACCCGCGGCCAGGCCGCCCCAGACCAGCGAATCGCTCCACCCTCGGGTCGGCGCCTCCAGGATCGCGGCCACGGCGATGGCCACCGCGGCGCCGATCAGAACGGCGCCCAGCGAATCGATCCGCGGCGCGCCGCTGTCCCGCGACGAGGCGACGGTGCACGCCAGCGCGAAGATGACCAGCCCGGCGGCGCCCAGGGACCAGAAGATCGCGTGCCAGTCCCAGAACCGCAGCAGCAGGCCCGAACCGAGCATGCCCAGCACGCCGCCGGACCCGGCCGTTCCGGCCCAGATGCCGACCGCCTTGGTGCGGTCGTCTTTCGGATAGGCCACGGTCAGCAGCGACAGGGTCGCCGGCATCACGAAGGCGGCGCCGATGCCGGCCACCGCCCGCCCGGCGATGAGCTGCGCCGGGCTGTGCAGCATCGCCGGCGCCATCGAGCCGACCGAGAAGACGATCAGCCCGATCAACAGGGCGCCGCGCCTGCCGTAGCGGTCGCCGATCGCGCCCGCCGGCAACAGCAGGCACGCGAGCGCCACGGTGTAGCCGTCGACGACCCAGTTGAGCTGGGACTGCGTGGCCGAGGTGGCCACCGCCAGGTCCCCCAGCGCGGTGTTCAGCGCCGTCATCGACGCGACGACCAGCGCGACGCCCATGCAGGCGACGGCCAGCGTCCAGTTTCGCGCTCGGGGGCTACCGCCGATGCCGACTGCGTCAGTACGCTGGTCGGGCCGGGCCAGGGTTTCGACCATGCTGCGCCTCCTCACGGTGGCGTTGGGAGTTTCGAGACCAATGGTCTTGTAGGTAGACCGATAGTCTCGTTCTCAAACTCGGAGGTGGGTCACAATTACCGGCGGTACCACCGATCCCCGTCCAGCGCGTTCGCGGGCCCGTTTGCTCGAGGCCGCGGCCACGTTGCTGCGGTCAGGGGGGCCCAGCGCGGTGACCGTCGACGCGGTCACCCGTACCGCCAACGTGGCCAGGGCCACGCTGTATCGCCACTTCCCGAGCGGAAACGACCTGCTGGCAGCGGCTTTCAACAGCCTCATCCCGCCGTCTCCGACGCCGCCAGCCGAGGGATCGCTGCGTGATCGCCTGGTGGCGGTGGTGCTGGCCCAGGCGGAGTCGGTGGCGCAGGCGCCGGCGCTGATGACGGCCATGTCGTGGTTGTCCATGGGGCGGGACCTGGACGAGCTGCCGGAACCCCGCGACTGCGCCGTGAACAGCACGGCGATCACCACGCTGCGTGAGCGCATCGCCCAGCAGTACGCCGCGCCGTTCGACGCCATCTTCGACAGCCCCGAGGCCGCCGAGCTGGGCGAGGTGGACCGGTCGCGGGCCATCGCGCTGCTCATCGGGCCCCTCGTGCTGGGCCGCCTGTCCACGCTTCCCGACTTCGATTACCGCGAGTGCGCGCTCGCCGCGGTCGACGGTTTCCTCTATGTTCAGCGCGCACACAACCGGGCGGGCGCCGCGAGCGTCGAACCGGCGGGCGCCTGAGGGCCAAAAGGGCAGGTCGGCGGCCTTCGCCCGGGATTTGGCCAAACCCATGATCTAGGGCATACTGTTCAGGTTGCCTTGGGCCAGGTTCGCGCCTGGTCGGGCATACGACCAGCGCCCAAACGGGCGCGTCCGGTCCCATCCTTGGAGCGCGACAATTTCGCCGCGGTCCAGGCTGCGTGAGGGTGACACACCCGACCGCGGGGGCCGGTGGACCACGACAGGTAAACAGCGGCGCAGTATCCGGCGCGACGCTCGATCGGCCAGGCCGATCAGCGCGCTGGGAGCACCAGGTCCGGACACGGATTTTTGTAAGTGGAGTGAGGGTAGGAGAAGCGTGGCGGGACAAAAGATCCGCATCAGGCTCAAGGCCTACGACCATGAGGCCATCGACGCATCGGCGCGCAAAATCGTCGAGACCGTCGTCCGCACGGGTGCCAGTGTCGTAGGTCCGGTGCCGCTGCCGACCGAGAAGAACGTGTATTGCGTCATCCGCTCTCCGCATAAGTACAAGGACTCGCGGGAGCACTTCGAGATGCGTACTCACAAGCGGCTGATCGACATCCTCGACCCGACGCCGAAGACCGTCGACGCGCTGATGCGCATCGACCTTCCGGCCAGTGTCGACGTCAACATCCAGTAGGAGATCCAGAGCTCATGGCAAGAAAAGGCATTCTGGGTACCAAGCTGGGCATGACGCAGGTGTTCGACGAGAACAACCGGGTCGTCCCGGTGACGGTGGTCAAAGCAGGGCCCAATGTGGTCACCCGGATCCGCACACCCGAGCGCGACGGTTACAGCGCCGTTCAGCTGGCGTACGGCGAGATCAGCCCCCGCAAGGTGAACAAGCCGGTGACCGGGCAGTACAGCGCCGCGGGTGTCAACCCGCGCAGGCACCTCGCCGAGTTGCGGCTCGATGACGAGGCCGCGGCCAGCGAATACGAGGTCGGCCAGGAGCTGACCGCGGAGATCTTCGCCGACGGCAGCTACGTCGACGTGACCGGAACCTCCAAGGGGAAGGGCTTCGCCGGCACCATGAAGCGCCACGGTTTCCGCGGCCAGGGCGCCAGCCACGGTGCGCAGGCGGTCCACCGCCGGCCGGGTTCCATCGGTGGTTGTGCCACCCCCGCCCGGGTGTTCAAGGGCACCCGGATGGCGGGCCGGATGGGCAACGACCGGGTCACGGTGCAGAACCTGGTGGTGCACAAGGTCGATGCCGAGAACGGCGTGCTGTTGATCAAGGGCGCGGTCCCCGGCCGCACCGGTGGGCTCGTGGTGGTCCGCAGCGCGATCAAACGAGGTGAGAAGTAATGGCAGCACTCAAGATCGACGTCAAGACGCCCGACGGCAAGGTCGAGGGCTCTGTCGAGTTGCCGGCCGAATTGTTCGACGCCCCGGCCAATATCGCGCTGATGCACCAGGTGGTCACCGCGCAGCGGGCGGCGGCGCGTCAGGGCACGCACTCGACGAAGACCCGCGGTGAGGTCAGCGGCGGTGGGCGGAAGCCGTACCGGCAGAAGGGAACCGGCCGCGCCCGTCAGGGTTCGACGCGGGCCCCGCAGTTCACCGGCGGTGGCGTGGTGCACGGTCCCAAGCCGCGCGACTACTCCCAGCGCACCCCGAAGAAGATGATCGTCGCGGCGTTGCGCGGCGCGTTGTCCGACCGGGCCCGCAACGGCCGCATCCACGCGGTCACCGAGCTGGTGTCGGGTCAGACGCCGTCGACCAAGAACGCCAAGGCGTTCCTGGGCACGCTGACCGATCGCAAGAAGGTGCTGATCGTGATCGGCCGCAGCGACGAGGCCGGCGCCAAGAGCGTGCGCAACCTGCCCGGCGTTCACATCCTGACGCCCGATCAGCTCAACACCTATGACGTGCTGCGCTCCGACGACGTGGTTTTCAGCGTCGAGGCCCTCAACGCCTACATCGGTGGCAACACGGCTAGCACCGAGGAGGTTTCGGCGTAGATGGCGACCATCACCGACCCCCGCGACATCATCCTGGCCCCGGTCATCTCGGAGAAGTCCTATGGGCTGCTGGATGAGAACGTGTACACCTTTGTGGTGCACCCCGATTCGAACAAGACGCAGATCAAGATCGCCATCGAGAAGATCTTCTCCGTCAAGGTCGCGTCGGTGAACACCGCGAACCGGCAGGGCAAGCGCAAGCGCACCAGGACCGGGTACGGCAAGCGCAAGGGCACCAAGCGGGCCATCGTCACGCTGGCGCCAGGTAGCAAGCCGATCGACCTGTTCGGGGCCCCGGCCTAGCCGCGCGCGAGAGAAAGACCTGATGAGACATGGCAATTCGTAAGTACAAGCCGACGAGCCCGGGCCGCCGCGGCTCCAGCGTGTCCGACTTCGCCGAGGTCACCCGGGCGGAGCCGGAGAAGTCGTTGGTGCGTCCGCTGCACGGCCACGGTGGCCGTAACGCGCACGGCCGCATCACCACCCGCCACAAGGGCGGTGGCCACAAGCGCGCCTACCGGGTGATCGACTTCCGTCGCAACGACAAGGACGGGGTCAACGCCAAGGTGGCGCACATCGAGTACGACCCCAACCGCACCGCCAACATCGCGCTGCTGCACTACCTGGACGGCGAGAAGCGTTACATCATCGCGCCGCAGGGCCTTTCGCAGGGCGACGTGGTGGAGTCGGGCGCCAACGCCGACATCAAGCCGGGCAACAACTTGCCGCTGCGTAACATCCCGGCCGGTACCGTGATCCACGCCGTTGAGCTGCGGCCGGGCGGTGGCGCCAAGCTGGCGCGGTCCGCCGGCTCGAGCATCCAGTTGCTCGGCAAGGAGGGCACCTACGCGTCGCTGCGGATGCCCAGCGGTGAGATCCGCCGCGTCGACGTGCGCTGCCGCGCCACGGTCGGCGAGGTGGGCAACGCCGAGCAGGCGAACATCAACTGGGGCAAGGCCGGCCGCATGCGGTGGAAGGGCAAGCGCCCCTCGGTCCGCGGTGTGGTCATGAACCCGGTGGACCACCCGCACGGTGGTGGTGAGGGTAAGACCTCCGGTGGCCGGCACCCGGTGAGCCCGTGGGGCAAGCCGGAGGGCCGCACCCGCCACCCGAATAAGGCCAGCAACAAACTCATCGTCCGGCGCCGGCGCACCGGCAAGAAGCACGGTCGCTAGGAAGTCGAGGAGTAACACATGCCACGCAGCCTGAAGAAGGGCCCGTTCGTCGACGACCACCTGCTGAAGAAGGTGGACGCGCAGAACGAGAAGAACACCAAGCAGGTCATCAAGACCTGGTCGCGGCGTTCGACGATCATCCCGGACTTCATCGGCCACACCTTCGCCGTCCACGACGGGCGCAAGCACGTCCCGGTGTTCGTCACCGAGGCGATGGTCGGCCACAAGCTTGGTGAATTCGCGCCGACGCGCACCTTCAAGGGACACATCAAGGACGACCGGAAGGCCAAACGGCGATGACCACAACCGAATTCCCGTCCGCGGTCGCCAAGGCGCGGTTCGTGCGGGTGTCGCCGACCAAGGCACGCCGGGTGATCGACCTGGTGCGCGGCAAGTCGGTGAACGACGCGCTCGACATCCTGCGCTGGGCGCCGCAGGCGGCCAGTGAGCCGGTGGCCAAGGTGATCGCCAGCGCCGCGGCGAACGCGCAGAACAACAACGGGCTGGACCCGGCCACCCTGGTGGTCGCCACGGTCTATGCCGACGAGGGCCCGACCGCCAAGCGCATCCGCCCGCGCGCCCAGGGGCGCGCGTTCCGGATCCGCAAGCGCACCAGCCACATCACGGTCGTGGTGGAGAGCCGGCCGGCCAAGGACCAGCGTTCGGCGAAGTCGACGAGGGCCCGCCGGGCCGAGGCCAGCAAGGCGGCCGCGAAGGCGCCCGCGAAGAAGGCGGCCACCAAGGCCCCGGCCAAGAAAGCGGCCGCCAAGAAGGCGCCGGCCAAGAAGGCACCTGCCAAAACGTCTGAGACTTCTGAGGCGAAGGGAGGCTCAGACTAGTGGGCCAGAAGATCAATCCGCACGGCTTCCGGCTGGGCATCACCACGGACTGGAAGTCGCGCTGGTACGCCGACAAGCAGTACGCGGACTACGTCAAGGAAGACGTCGCGATCCGGCGGCTGCTGTCCACCGGTCTGGAGCGCGCCGGCATCGCCGACGTGGAGATCGAGCGCACCCGTGACCGGGTGCGCGTCGACATCCACACCGCACGCCCCGGCATCGTGATCGGGCGTCGCGGCACCGAGGCCGACCGCATCCGCGCGGACCTGGAGAAGCTGACCGGCAAGCAGGTTCAGCTCAACATCCTCGAGGTCAGAAACCCCGAGTCGCAGGCCCAGCTGGTGGCGCAGGGCGTCGCCGAGCAGCTGAGCAACCGGGTGGCGTTCCGCCGCGCCATGCGTAAGGCCATCCAGTCGGCGATGCGCCAGCCCAACGTCAAGGGCATCCGGGTGCAATGCTCGGGTCGTCTCGGCGGTGCGGAGATGAGCCGTTCGGAGTTCTACCGCGAGGGCCGGGTGCCGCTGCACACGCTGCGCGCCGACATCGACTACGGCCTGTATGAGGCCAAGACCACCTTCGGCCGGATCGGTGTGAAGGTGTGGATCTACAAGGGCGACATCGTCGGTGGCAAGCGCGAATTGGCCGCGGCCGCGCCGGCGGGCGCCGACCGTCCGCGCCGCGAGCGTCCGTCGGGCACCCGCCCCCGCCGCAGCGGTGCGTCGGGCACCACGGCGACCAGCACCGAGGCCGGCCGCGCCGCCGCGGGCGCCGAGGAGCAGGCCGCCGCGGCCGAGGCCCCGCCCGCTCCAGAACCGCAGAGCACGGAGAGCTGAACCATGTTGATTCCCCGCAGGGTTAAACACCGTAAGCAACACCACCCCCGCCAGCGCGGCATCGCCAGCGGTGGCACCGCGGTGAACTTCGGCGACTACGGCATTCAGGCGCTCGAGCACGCCTACGTGACCAACCGGCAGATCGAGTCCGCCCGTATCGCGATCAACCGCCACATCAAGCGTGGGGGCAAGGTGTGGATCAACGTCTTCCCGGACCGCCCGCTGACCAAGAAGCCCGCCGAGACCCGGATGGGTTCGGGTAAGGGCTCCCCCGAATGGTGGGTGGTCAACGTCAAGCCGGGCCGCGTGCTGTTCGAGCTGAGCTACCCCAACGAGCAGGTGGCCCGGGCGGCACTCACCCGTGCAATCCACAAGTTGCCGATCAAGGCACGCATCGTGACTCGAGAGGATCAGTTCTGATGGCAGTGGGAATTTCGCCTGGTGAACTGCGTGAGCTCACCGACGAGGAGCTGACCGAGCGTCTGCGCGAATCCAAGGAGGAGCTGTTCAACCTCCGCTTCCAGATGGCGACCGGGCAGCTGTCGAACAACCGCCGGCTGCGCACGGTGCGTCAGGAGATCGCGCGCGTCTACACGGTGCTGCGCGAACGAGAACTGGGCCTGGCTTCCGGGCCCGATGGTAAGGAATCGTGATGGCAGAAGCGAAGAAGGCGCCGGCAAAGGCGGCCGCGAAGGACACCGGGTCGAAAGAGAAGGGCCCCAAGCACACTCCGGCCAACCCCAAGGTGCGTGGCCGGCGCAAGGTGCGCATCGGTTACGTGGTGAGTGACAAGATGCAGAAGACCATCGTCGTCGAGCTCGAAGACCGCGTCCGTCACCCGCTGTACGGCAAGATCATCCGTACCACCAAGAAGGTGAAGGCGCACGACGAGAACAGCACCGCGGGCATCGGCGACCGCGTCTCGCTGATGGAGACGCGCCCGACGTCGGCCACCAAACGGTGGCGGCTCGTCGAAATCCTGGAGAAGGCCAAGTAGCTCCGAAGCGACATCGAAACGCCCGGGTCCCGATGGTCCCGGGCGTTTTGCTTTGGCAGGGTTGACGGTCCGCGAAAAGCGATCGGAATTTTCGCGGCCGCGTTACTCTCGGCGCATGTCGCCTGACTCCCGCGCCTTCGAGGGCAAGATCGAGCTGGACATCCGGGACTCCGAACCGGACTGGGGCCCGTACGCCGCGCCGACCGCCCCCGAGAACTCGCCCAACATCCTCTATCTGGTGTGGGACGACACCGGGATAGCGACGTGGGACTGCTTCGGCGGCCTGGTCGAGATGCCGGCGATGACCCGCATCGCCGAGCGGGGTGTCCGGCTGTCGCAGTTCCACACCACCGCGCTGTGCTCGCCGACCCGCGCGTCGCTGCTCACCGGCCGCAACGCCACCACGGTCGGCATGGCCACCATCGAGGAGTTCACCGACGCGTTCCCCAACGCCAACGGCCGCATCCCGTTCGACACCGCGCTGCTCTCCGAGGTGCTCGCCGAGCGCGGCTACAACACGTACTGCGTCGGCAAGTGGCACCTGACGCCGCTCGAGGAGTCCAATCTGGCGTCGACGAAACGACATTGGCCGACCTCGCGCGGCTTCGAGCGGTTCTACGGTTTCCTGGGCGGCGAGACCGACCAGTGGTATCCCGACCTGGTGTACGACAACCATCCGGTCAACCCGCCGGGTACACCGGAGGACGGTTACCACCTCTCGAAGGACCTCGCCGACAAGACCATCGAGTTCATCCGCGATGCCAAGGTGATCGCGCCGGACAAGCCGTGGTTCAGCTACGTGTGCCCGGGCGCCGGGCATGCGCCGCACCACGTGTTCTCCGAGTGGGCGGACCGCTACGCCGGCCGGTTCGACATGGGCTACGAGCGGTACCGCGAGATCGTGCTGGAGAACCAGAAGTCGTTGGGGATCGTGCCGCCCGACACCGAGCTCTCGCCGGTCAACCCGTACGCGGACGTTACGGGGCCGAAGGGCGAGCCCTGGCCGCTGCAGGACACGGTGCGACCGTGGGACTCGCTGAACCCCGACGAGCAGAGGCTCTTCGCCCGCATGGCCGAGGTGTTCGCAGGCTTCCTCAGCTACACCGACGCCCAGATCGGCCGGATCCTGGACTATCTGGAGGAATCCGGGCAGCTGGACAACACCATCATCGTGGTGATCTCCGACAACGGCGCCAGCGGGGAGGGCGGCCCCAACGGATCGGTGAACGAGGGCAAGTTCTTCAACGGCTACATCGACACGGTCGAAGAGAGCATGAAGCTGTTCGACCACCTAGGCGGCCCGGAGACCTACAACCATTACCCAATCGGCTGGGCGATGGCGTTCAACACCCCGTACAAGCTGTACAAGCGGTACGCCTCGCACGAAGGCGGCATTGCCGACACGGCCATCATCTCCTGGCCCAATGGCGTTGCCGCACACGGAGAGATCCGCGACAACTACGTCAACGTCTGCGACGTCACGCCCACCGTCTACGACCTGCTCGGCATGACACCGCCCGAGACCGTCAGGGGCATTGCTCAGAAGCCTCTGGACGGAGTGAGTTTCAAAGCGGCCCTTACCGATCCGGCCGCCGACACCGGGAAGCGGACCCAGTTCTACTCCATGCTGGGCACCCGCGGCATCTGGCATCAGGGCTGGTTCGCCAACACCATCCACGCGGCGACCCCGGCCGGCTGGTCGCATTTCGACACCGACCGCTGGGAGCTGTTCCACATCGAGGCCGACCGCAGCCAGTGCCACGACCTGGCTGCCGAGCACCCGGACAAACTGGAAGAACTCAAGGCGCTGTGGTTCTCCGAGGCCGCCAAGTACAACGGGCTGCCGCTCTCGGACCTGAACATCATCGAGACGATGACGCGGCCCCGCCCATACCTCGGCGGTAATCGGACCAGCTACGTCTACTATCCCGACTGCGCGGACGTCAGCATCGGCGCCGCCGCCGAAATCCAGGGCAGGTCGTTCTCGCTGCTGGCCGAGGTGACCATAGATACCACCGGCGCGGAAGGGGTGCTGTTCAAGCAGGGTGGCGCGCACGGCGGGCACGTGCTGTTCATCCAGGACGGGCGGCTGCATTACGTCTACAACTTCCTGGGCGAGCGCCAGCAGGTGGTCTCCTCATCGGGCGCGGTGCCGCTGGGCAAACACCTGCTGGGGGCGAGCTATTCGCGGACCGGCACCGTGGCCAACAGCCACACGCCACTCGGCGATGTCACGTTGTTCATCGACGACGAAGTGGTCGGAACGCTCGCGGACGTGCAAACCCATCCCGGCACGTTCGGGCTTGCGGGCGCCGGGATCACCGTCGGGCGCAACGGCGGCTCGGGGGTTTGCAGCCGCTACAAGGCCCCGTTCTCCTTTACGGGGGGCACCATCGCGCAGGTCACCGTCGACCTGTCCGGTCGGCCCTACGTTGACGTGGAAGCCGAAGTTGCGCTTGCCTTTTCGCGCGACTGAAGCCGCGGCGCTGTGCCTGCTGGCCGTCGCCGCTGTCGGTTGCGAGAAGACCACCGCCGGCACGGCGACCAGCGGGCCGGCGTCGTCGACGACCTCGGCGACCTCGACGACACGAGTGCCCGACCCGGCCGAGCCGGTGCCCGGCGTCGAAACCACGCTGCCCGACCACATTCCACCCAATGCGCTGGTGTGCTTCCCGCCGCCGCCGGCGAGCGGATCCATGACCAAGGCCTCGGTCGCGGACCCGGCGGCGCCGGTGCTCACGGTGCCGCTGCCGGACGGCTGGCCGTCGACCCCGGGTACCGGCGACGTCGCGCTGACGGCGACGGGCCCCGACGGCATGGCGGTGCGGGTCAGCATCACCCGGACCGATCTCGAACCGGGCGGGGCGTTCCTGCGCTACGCCACCGATCTGCGAACGGCGAATCCGGGAGTCAAAGTCACCGTCACCGCCGCCCAGTTCTGCGGTTACAGCAGCCAGCTACTGAGCGGCACCGGCGGCACGGCCGCAAACGACTTCGCCGACCGCGTCACCCACGTCTGGACGAACACCCAGAAATATCTGGTCGTCGTCCATCTCGAGGGCCCCGGCAAAGCCCAGGGGTTCGAAGCGGCCAAATCCACGCTGATGCAGCAATTCGCGGTCATTATCCCCTGAAACTTGTCGTTTCCCTTGCTAGCATCTGGCCCGTGATGCCTCAATGACCGCCGGGACTCCGGCGCCGCCCGTACCGCCAGCGCCGACCGGTTCCCGCGGCCGGCAAATCGCGATCGCCTTCGGGATCGTCGTCGCCGTCATCGTCATCTACGTCCTTTCCCTGATCGCCGTGCACCTGCTGGCCAAATCGGCGCCCCCTCTGCCCCCGGTCGATTTCAGCAAGCTCGAGGCCGAGGACAGCGTCGTGCAGGTCCATATCGAGAAGCTGGATACCGTCGCGAACCGGCTGACGGTGAACGTGCTTGTCTACCCGAAGGATTCGCTCTACGACAAGAACTTCGGCGTGCTGACCACCGACGCCGCGGTGCGGCTCTATCCGGAGAACGATCTGGGCGATTTGCAGTATCCGGTAGGTAAGGCGCCCGCGCAGGTCAGCACCGCGCTGGTGGCCCACGGCGATCCCGGTAACTGGCCGTTCGACTCGTACAAGACCGAAGTCATCGCGGCCGACGTGTTCACCGGCACCGGCCAGAACCGCGAAAAGGCGGCCGCCCGTGTGGAAGTCACCGGGAAGCTGGACGGCTGGGACGCCACGGTGACCCGAGTGCATGATCCCGAGGACGCCAACCCGGACGTCCAGGACAATGTGATCATCACGTTGCACAGGGCCAAGGGCCCGCTGATCTTCGACCTGGGCATCTGTCTGGTGCTCATCGCTTTGCCCGTGCTGGCGTTGTGGGTGGCCATCCCGGTGGCGCTGGGCAGGACGTCGTTCCTGCCGCCGATGACGACGTGGTACGGCGCGATGCTGTTCGCCATTGTTCCGCTGCGCAACATCTTGCCGGGGAGCCCACCGTACGGGTCGTGGATCGACCAGGCCGTCGTGCTCTGGGTCCTGATCGGTCTGGTCACCGCGATGGCGCTCTTCCTGTTCGGCTGGTGGCGGCAACGCGACCGCAGGCGCGGGCACAAGGCTTAGCCGCTACTCCGAATTCGTCACTCCCGCAGCGCTGATCGAGTCGACGGCGCTCGAGACCCGCGACTGGAAGTCCGGCGAGAGCGGGATGTACCCGTTGCGGGCGAGGTCGACCTGGCCGGGACCAATCGCGGCCTGCAGGAAGGCCTTGACCGCCTTGGCCGTTTCGGGGTCCGCATATTTGGAGCAGACGATCTCGTAGGTGGCCAGCACGATCGGGTAGACGTCGGGCTGGGCCGGGTTGTAGAACGACGAGATGTCGAGCACCAGGTCGTTGCCGCTGCCGATGATCTTGGCGCCGGTGATGGTCTTGCCGACGGTGTCGGTGCCGATGCGCACCGGCCGCAAGGACCTGCGGCTCGCCGGGGTCTTGATCTCGGCGGCGTAAAGCCCTTGCTGCAGCGCGAAAGACAGCTCGTTGTAACTGATCGCGCCCTCGGTGGACTTCACCAGCGCCGCGGTGCCGTTGTTGCCCTGCGCGCCGGTGCCGACGCCCCCGTTGAATGCCTTGCCTGTGCCCTTGTTCCAGGCCCCGCCGGCCGCCGCCTGCAAATAGGACTGGAAGTTATCGGTGGTTCCGGACGCGTCGCTGCGATAGATGACGCGGATGTCTTCGGCCGGCATGGACGCGTTCAATGCGGTGAGGGCCGGGTCATCCCAGCGTGTGATGGTGCCGTCGAAGATCTTGGCGATCGTCGACGCGTCGAGCACCAACGAGTCAACCGAGCCCAGGTTGTAGGTGATCGCCAGCGGGCCGAACACGACGGGCAGGTTCCAGGCGTCGGCGCCACCGCAGCGCTGTTTGGCTGCGGCGTACTGGTTTCCGGCCAGTGGCGTGTCCGATCCACCGAAATCCGTTTTGCCGGCCAGGAAGTCGCTGATTCCCGCGCCGGACCCGTTGGCCGTGTAGTTGAGGGTCTGCCCGGCGCACACCTTGCCGTAGGCCGCGACGAACTTCGTCATCGCGTTGGCCTGCGCGGTCGAACCGCTGGCCGTCAGGGTCTGCTTGCCGCCGCAGTCCACCTTGGCGCCGGCGGCGTAGGCCAGCGTCGGGTGGGGGTCGGTGCTGCAAGCTGACACCGCCACTGCCGCCGCGGCGAGCAGGCTGATGGCGGTCGCCGGTGGGTTGCGCTTCACGGTGGTTGGCTCCTGGTGGCTGCGGTCTCGGCCCGAGCGGGCGACGATGCGTCTGACGCCCGGCGGCTGCGGCGAGCACTGGGGCGACCTGCCCCGATTCGACACACGTCGAGACTTACCGCCATCGCGCCCGCCAAGCAAACAAACATCAGGTGAACGGGCTACCTGCTCCGATGAATGCCCGCTGCGGCTGCCGGCGGAGCCGAGCTGCGCCGTCGACGATTCGCTGCCGAGGCGATCCGCGGCCGCCGGAACGGCTAAAAAGCCTGACTCGGGATATGAATGCGATTCACCGCCGGGGAGATCGAAGTTCGCTACGATCTCTCTGGTGTCGCCTCAGGGTGGCGCATCGATCAATCTCTACCAAGGAGAATGATGGCCAGTCACGCGTCTCCCCCGCAGCAGCAGCCCGCAACTCCAGCAACGCCGCCGCCCGCCGCCACGGCGTCGGCGCCGCCCGAGCCGCCGCGCAAGCCCAGGCGGCGCCTGATCGTCGGTCTCGTCACCCTGCTCGGCTTCGTCGTGGTCTATTCGCTGACGCTGTTCGGCTTCCACCTGCTGGCCAGGTCGGGGGAGCCGCTCAAGCCGCCGGATTTGAACGCGACGAGCGACACCATCGTGCTGGTCCGGCTCGAGAAGCTGGACACCGTCGCCAATCGCCTGACGGTGAAAGTGCTTGTGATTCCCGAAGACTCGATGTTCGACAAACGCCTTGACGTGTTGAAGACCGACACCGCGGTCCGCATGGACCCCCCCAACGACCTCGGTGATCTGCAATACCCGGCGGGGAAGTCGCCGGCGCAGGTCGCCACCACGATCGAGGCGCACGGCGACCCCAACAACTGGCCCTTCGACTCCTATCGGACCGACACCCTCTCGGCCGACGTCCTCGTCGGCCAGGGCGACGCCCGCCAATACATCCCCGCCCGGGTCGAGGTCGCGGGCGCGTTGGACGGCTGGGACGTGAGCGTCCAGCGCGTCGGCGAAGCCAGCCAGGAATCGGACCGGCCGGACAACGTGGTCATCACGCTGCACCGGGCCAAGGGTCCGCTGATCTTCGACCTCGGCATCTGCCTGGTCCTCTTCGCCCTGCCGGCCCTGGCGTTCGCGGTTGCCATCCAGATCGCCTTGGGCAAGCGCAAATTCGTGCCGCCGTTCGTGACATGGTTCGCCGCGATGCTGTTCGCCGTCATACCGATCCGCAACTTCCTTCCCGGTTCGCCGCCGCCCGGTGCGTGGATCGACCAGGCGCTAGTGATCTGGGTGCTGCTCGCGCTGGTCGGTGCGATGGGCCTGTACATGCTCACGTGGTACCGCCAGTCCGACTGAGGTGCTCGTACCCTGAACGGGTGCTCAGCGAGTTGGTCGACCTACCCGGCGGATCGTTCCGCATGGGCTCGACCAGCTTCTACCCCGAAGAGGCCCCGATCCACACGGTGACCGTTGCCGCCTTCGCGGTGGAACGGCACCCGGTGACCAACGCGCAGTTCGCCGAATTCGTCTCGGCCACAGGGTATGTGACCGTGGCCGAGCAACCGATCGACCCGGCGCTGTATCCGGGCGCCAACCCGGCGGACCTGTGTCCCGGCGCCATGGTTTTCCGGCCCACCTCCGGCCCCGTCGACCTGCGGGACTGGCGGCAATGGTGGGAATGGGTGCCGGGTGCCAGTTGGCGGCATCCGTTCGGCCCGGACAGCGACATCACCGACCGGCCCGATCACCCGGTGGTGCAAGTGGCCTACCCCGACGCCGCCGCATACGCGCGCTGGGCCGGCCGGCGGCTGCCGACCGAGGCCGAGTGGGAGTACGCCGCCCGCGGCGGGTGCGCCGGCACGTACGCGTGGGGGGAGGAGCCCACACCAGCCGGCCGACTGATGGCCAACACCTGGCAGGGCCGGTTCCCCTACCGCAACGACGGCGCACTCGGCTGGGTGGGCACGTCGCCCGTGGGAACGTTTCCACCCAACGGATTCGGCCTGCTCGACATGATCGGCAACGTCTGGGAATGGACCGCCACGGAGTTCTCCGCGCACCACCGGATCGGCGGGCCGCCCAAGGCCTGTTGCGCCCCGACGGGACCCGCGGATCCGACCGTCAGCCAGACGCTGAAGGGTGGTTCGCACCTGTGCGCGCCGGAGTACTGCCACCGGTACCGTCCGGCCGCCCGATCGCCACAGTCACAGGACACCGCGACAACCCACATCGGGTTCCGCTGCGTCGCGCAGCAAACGGACCCCGCTGGCGGAGACGCCCCCCGACACTGAGGCGACGAGCGGGTTACCGCCGCATGGACGGCGAGTGACGGGGCGTTCGTAGGCGCGCACGGTCTGCACGAGTTCGCTAGCATCTGACCACGTGTGGCCCTCGACGCGCCCCGGAACACCGGTGGGTTGCCCGTGACCGCCGAGGCCCCCGCGGCACCGGCCCCGCCGCCCCCGTCGGACGCACCGACGCCGTCCTCGCCGCCCAGTGGCAAACACATGGCGAAACGCCCCCGCATCGTCATCGGCGTGGCCATCCTGGCCGTTGTCGTCACCGCCTACATGTTGTCCCTGTTCGGGGTGCACTGGCTCGAACGGTCGGAGGGGCCACTCCCTCCGCTTGACCTGAGCCAGGGCGGCGGCGATGCGACCATCGTGCAGCTGCAGGTGGAGGAGCTGAAACCGGTCGCCAAACGCCTCGGGGTGAATGTGCTTGTCTACCCGGGCATTTCGGCATACGACAACCGCTTCGACGTGCTGGGGACCGACGTCGCCGTGCGGCTTTATCCGACGAGCGACCTCGGCGACCTGCATTACCCCAAGGGCAAGGCGCCAGCGCAACTCAACACCACCGTCGTGGCGCACGGCGATCCGGGCAACTGGCCGTTCGACTCCTATCGGACCGAGCCGATCTCGGCGGACGCGTTCGTCGGGTCGGGCGACAACCTGAAGAAGGTGCCCGCGCGGGTCGAGGTGACCGGGGAGTTGGACGGCTGGGACATCAGCGTCAACCGCGTCCACGATCCCGGCGCGCTCCCGACGCAGCGCGGCACCGACAACGGGAACGTGGTCATCACCTTGAAGCGGGCGAAGGGCCCGCTGATCTTCGACTTGGGCATCTGTCTGGTCCTGATCAGCCTGCCCACCCTGGCGCTGCTGGTCGCCATTCCGATGGCGCTGGGCAGAAGGAAGTTCCTGCCGCCATTCGCAACCTGGTACGCCGCGAATCTGTTCGCCATCGTGCCGCTGCGCAACATCCTTCCCGGCGCGCCGCCGCCCGGCTCGTGGATCGACCAAGCCATCGTGCAGTGGGTGTTGATCGCGCTCGTGACGGCGATGAGCCTGTACATCTTCGCCTGGGTCCGGCAGGGGGACTAGCGGGTCGCGGATTTGGCGTGGCGCGCCGGGCCGCGGCGAGTTATCCACAGCCCGAGAAAGTTGGGCTGGACCTGTCGTAGCCGGGTGGCATAATCGAATGTATGTTCGATTCGAGGGTGCCGTCGGCGGAGTCGATCGCGGCGATGGATGAGCACTTCGAGCGGCGCTATCCGTCGGTGACGCCGGAGTCGTCGGCGTTGCTGGAGCAGGTTTCGGGCTGGTCGCGGGCGGAGAATCGGGCGGCGGCGGCGCAGTTGGCGGCGATCGGGGAGTTGTTCGCCTACCGGCTCTCCCGGTGCGCCGAATGTGAGGAGTGGGCGGTGGATACCGAGGCGGCGGTGGCCGCGGAGGTGGCCGCGGAGTTGCGGATCAGTCAGGGGTTGGCGGCCAGCCGGGTGCGGTATGCCCGGGCGCTGCGCGAGCGGCTGCCGAAGGTGGGTGAGGTTTTCACGGCCGGCGATATCGACTTCGGAATCTTCCGGACGCTGGTGTATCGCACCGATCTGCTCACCGACGCTGACGTGTTGGCGGCCGTGGACGCGCAGCTGGCGGCGAACGTGGCGCGCTGGCCCTCGATGAGCCAGGGCCGGTTG
>NZ_LZIX01000218.1:0-27977 GCF_001666955.1 Mycobacterium sp. E735
GAATCCGACCCGGTCGGCGTACAAGCACGTCGTGATGTTGAGTGCGTGACCGTCGTAGACCGTCGACACCGGATACATCTCCTCGATTCGCGCGCCGTTCCAATACATTTCGGCCGCCGGTCCGCGGACATGTGAGATCGGCAGATTGTATCCGGTGTCGACGGTCTACGACGGTCACGCACTCAACATCACGACGTGCTTGTACGCCGACCGGGTCGGATTCGGCTACGCCGCGGGTCGTGACGTCGTACCCGACATCGAGAACTTCATCCCGCTGACCGAGGAGTGCCTGGCCGAGCTGGAGGACGCTCTCGCGGTGGGCTGACCGCGGGACGTGAGCGGGAGCAACGGTGTGACCGTCGTGGCGGGAATCGGCGGAGCGTCGATGTGGTCCGAATCGTCCCGATTTGCTTGCGCCGCAAGTTTAATGGCGCGCCAGCCGGGGGGCCCGACCGACCTGGCCCAGGATGCGCTCCAAGACGGCGTTGGACAGGTCGCCGTCGTCGGCTACGCGAGACAGGCCGCGGCGGCGCAGGAACGTGTCGAGGCGTCGATCGGGGGACCAGTCGGCGTAGATCGGGCCGAGATACCGCGACTGAAGGAACTCGCAAGCCAGGGCGTCCACGTCAGAGTCCGTCAACAACAACGGTGGGATACCACCCATACCCGCGATGCTCCTTTGTTCAGCCGGAACCGCATGCCAAATTACGTGACACGGCGCCGGTAGTCCGTCACGCGGAGATTGCGGATCGGGCCCAAAGTCATCACCGCCCCCGCCGTCCGGCGGCTTGATCGACGTTCGCCGGGGTCCAACGGCCCTAGTGGTAACAGTCGCGTCGCACTACCTTCGGACACGAGGCGGCAGTCGGGCCGCTTCCCTCAACGACTTTGGAGGTTCGAGGTGCGCGACGCGATCCCAATCGGGCGGATCGCCGGCTTCCCGGTGAAGGTCCACTGGAGCGTGCTGGTGATCCTGTGGTTGTTCACCTGGAGCCTGGCCAGCATGCTGCCCGGCAGCGTCAAAGGGTATTCGCCCGTCGCCTACTGGGTTGCCGGGGCGTGCGGCGCGCTGGTGCTGTTGGCGTCGCTGGTGGCGCACGAGCTCGCGCATGCCGTCGTCGCCCGCCGCGCGGGGGTCCCCGTGGGCAGCGTGACGCTCTGGCTGTTCGGCGGAGTCACCACCCTTGGCGGTGAGGCGAAGACGCCGACGGCGGCGTTCCGGATCGCGATCGCCGGGCCGGCCACCAGCCTCGCGCTGGCCGCCGTCTTCGGCGGCCTGGTCGCTGTCCTGCCGGAGGTGGGCGCCGCGCCGATCGCGGTCGGCGTCGCCTCCTGGTTGGCCGGCATCAACCTGCTGCTGGGCCTGTTCAATCTGTTGCCCGGCGCACCGTTGGACGGTGGCCGGGTTTTGCGGGCCGTCCTCTGGCGCCGCCACGGCGACAGCGTCCGCGCCAGCATCGGCGCCGCCCACGCCGGGCGGGTGGTCGCCTTCATCCTGATCGGGCTGGGGCTGGCCGAATTTCTGCTCGGCGGTGTGGTGGGTGGGGTCTGGCTCGCGTTCATCGGCTGGTTCATCTTCGCAGCCAGCCGCGAAGAGGAGACGCGGATTGCGACCCAGCAGATGTTTGCCGGAGTGCGCGTCGCCGACGCGATGACCGCCCGCCCGCACACCGCTCCCGGGTGGATCACCGTCGACGATTTCGTCCAGCGCTATGTGCTCGGCGACCGGCACTCCGCGTACCCCGTCGTCGACCAGAGCGGGACCATTTCGGGTCTGATCACCTTGCGGCAGTTGCGTGATGTCGCACCCGAGCGGCGCGCCACCGCCACCGTGGCGGAGATCGCGCAGCCGCTGCAGGAGGTGCCCTCCGGCGCACCGCAGGAGCCGCTGACCACCCTGCTGGAGCGGATGGCCCCCGCCGGCCCGCGCAGCCGCGCCCTGGTTTTCGACGCCGGCCAGGTCGTCGGCATCGTGACACCGACCGATGTGGCCCGGCTCATCGAGGTCTACCGGCTCGCCCACCCGGAAGGCGCGAAACCCGCTTCGGCTCAGAGCATTTAAACGAAGGCGCTCGACATCGGGGTTTATGGGCGCCGGTGGCCTTCGCCGGGCCGGGCCCGCGGCCAGATGCGCGCCACCGGGTCGCCGCCGCGGTCCGCCGCGGGAAGCCGAGCGACGGTCGGCGGCCTGACCATCAGAAAGCCTGTCGCACAGGGTCTTCCAAATGAGCCCCGGCCGGTGCTCCCGATTGCCTCGTTTTTACAAGTACTATTGTGTAAACTGTCGGGCATGACGTACGTGATCGGAAACCCGTGCATCGATGTGTTGGACCGCGCCTGTGTGGACGAGTGCCCCGTTGACTGTATCTACGAAGGTGGCCGGGCGCTCTACATTCATCCCGACGAATGCGTGGATTGCGGAGCGTGCGAGCCGGTGTGCCCCGTGGACGCCATTTACTACGAAGACGACCTGCCTGGCGAGCTCAAACCGCACCTGGCCGACAATGAAGCGTTCTTCACCGAAACGCTGCCGGGGCGAGACGCCCCCCTCGGGTCACCGGGTGGGGCGGCCAAGTTGGGTCCGCTCGGTGTAGACACGCCTTTGGTGGCCGCTCACCCGAGGGCCGACCAAGCGGAAGGAGCGTGAGGGACCCGTGAATGTGCCGCGCACGTCGGTCGGGGAGTCCGCCAGCCGCCGCCGCGAGGTGCTGCGGGTGCTGCGGACGTCGCCCGACCCGATGAGCATCGCCGCTATCGCCGACGTGCTGGGCGTGCACCCCAATACCGTCCGATTCCACCTGGACAGCCTTGTCGGCGACGGGCAGGTCGAGCACGTCGAGCTGGACCGCAAGGGGCCGGGCCGCCCACCGTTGATGTTCCGTGCGGTCCGCCAGATGGACCGCGGCGGGACGCGGCACTATCGCCTGCTCGCCGAGGTGCTTGCCACGGCGTTCGCCGGTGAGCCCGACGCCGGCGCCAAGGCGGTGGCCGCGGGGCGGGCCTGGGGGAGAAAGCTCGATGCCAGCCTGCAGTCGGTTCCGATGAATTCCCCCAGCGCCGACGACGCGATCGACCACCTGGTCAACATGCTCGACGAACTCGGCTTCGCGCCCGAGCGCCGGGCGGCCGACGGGGAGCAACAGGTCGGGCTGCGGCACTGCCCGTTCCTGGAACTGGCCGAGAACCGGACGACCGTCGTCTGTCCGGTGCACCTCGGCCTCATGCAGGGCGCCATGGAGACCTGGGGTGCGCCCGTCTCGGTCGACCGGCTCGAGGCGTTCGTCGAGCCCGATCTCTGCCTGGCGCACCTGAAGCCGCAGAAGGCCGCCAAGTGAGCACCGGCCACGCGGTGGCCGTCGCGGTGACCTTCGTGTGGCTCGGCATGGTGCTGGCGATCTCGTTCCTGGAGGCCCCGCTGAAGTTCCGCGCACCGAATGTGACGTTGCAGGTCGGGCTCGGCATCGGGCGGCTGGTGTTTCGTGCCCTCAATACCGTCGAGGTCTGTTTCGCGCTTGTGCTGTCGGCGATCGTGGTCGCGGGCCCGACGCCGGCGGGTGTCGCCGCGGCGGCTTTCGTCGCGGTGGGAGCGCTTGCCCTGCAGCTGATCGCCGTGCGCCCCCGTTTGACGCGCCGCTCCGACAGCGTGCTCGCCGGGTCCGAAGGGCCGCGCTCGCGGGCCCACTACGGCTACGTCGGCTTCGAGGTGGTCAAGGTGGCCGCGCTTGTCGCGGCGGGGATACTGCTACTGACGGGGTGATCGCGTCCGCTCAACCACAAAGGACTCAGCTATGGAATCGATTTCGTTGACCAGCCTCGCGTCCGAAAAGCTGGCCGAGGCCAAGGAAACCCACAGCGGCCGGGCCGCCCACACCATCCATGGGGGCCACACCCACGAGCTCCGGCAGACTGTGCTGGCTTTGCTTGGCGGGCATGAACTTTCCGAACACGACAGCCCCGGCGAGGCGACGCTGCAGGTGCTGCAGGGCCACGTGCGCCTGACCGCCGGTGATGACGCTTGGGAAGGCAAAACCGGCGACTACGTCGCGATCCCGGCGGAGCGGCACGCCCTGCGCGCGGTCGAGGATTCGGTGGTCATGCTGACGGTGCTCAAGACCCTGCCGTCGGCTCACTAGCCGCATGCTTTCGACGCCCTGGTCAAGGGAATTCGGGCTGCGGGTACCGATCGTCAACGCGCCGATGGGCGGGGTCGCCGGGGGCCGGCTGGCCGCGGCGGTCACGGCGGCCGGCGGCCTGGGCATGGTCGGCATGGGCAGCGTGGCGACGAGGGAACTGCTGAAAACCCAGCTGCAGCACGTGCGTGGGACGTTCGGCATCGGCCTGGTCGATTGGGTGATGCGTACCGAGGCGGGCCTGTTCGAGGATGCCCTGGCGGCGCGTCCGGCCCTGCTGTCGGTCAGTTTCGGGACCGACTGGTCGTGGGTCGCGAAGGCGCACGACGCCGGAATCCCCACCGCCACACAGGTTTACGACGGCCTCGGCGCTCTCCAGGCGGCCGACGCGGGCGTCGACATCCTGGTGGCCCGCGGATCGGAGGGCGGCGGGCACGGTGAGACGACGCTGGCGACGCTGCCGTTGCTGGACACCGTGTTGGACGCCGTCTCGGTGCCTGTCCTCGCGGGGGGCGGCGTGGCGTCGGCGCGCAGCCTGGCCGCCGTGCTGGCCGCCGGGGCGAGCGGGGCGTGGGTGGGCACCCGCCTGGCCGCGTGTCCGGAGGCGCTCTCCGGTGACGGCAGCCGCCGTGCGCTGATCGCGGCCCGGGCCACCGACACCGCGGTCACCCGGGCCTTCGACGTCGCCCAGGCGCGGCCGTGGCCCGCGCGGTTCCCGTCGCGGGTGTTGACCAACGACTTCGTCGAGCGCTGGACCGGCAAGGAGGACGCGCTCAACCCGCAGGCCTGCGACGAACTCGAGGCCTCGATCGCCGCCGACGACCGCCGGGTCGCCCCGGTGGACGCCGGTCAGGGCGTCGGGATGATCCGCGACGACGCGTCGGTGGCCGAGGTGATCGACGAAATGTGTTCGGGCGCAGAGTGTTTGCTGGCTCGCTGGGGTTCCTAGCGTCCACCCGCGACGCTGGCGTGTCCCCCGCAAGCGGGCGGAGCCCCCGGCTCGACGGCGGGAGCCACGCTGGCCTGACGCTCGGCGGCGGGAGACACGCTCGCGTGACACTCGGCGGCGGACGCCGGCGCTGCCGGCTCAGACCCCGCGCAGATAGCGTTTGGCGATGAGGCGCTGAGCCACCGACACCACGGGCCTGGCGGCCTTGCTCCACCAGGTCGCCGGCCGCGAGAACGCCGTTACCTCCGCGAACACCGCGGAGGTCGCGGGGTCCCGCCGGACGACGAACCGTTCCTCGCCTGACTCCGGATGTCCGGGCAGTGTGCCGTAGGCGAATCCGCGGATGTCGGGCTCGTCGATGACGTACACCACCCGGCATGGCGCGGGCAGAAAACCCATGCGCACCACCACGACCGTGCCGACCTCGGCAACCTCAGAGCTGGCCCGCACCCGCAGGCCGGCGCCGTGCTGCATGCCCCAGCGCATGACGGCGTCGGCGGCGCGTTCGAAGCGCTGCTGCCCGGTGCCGATCTGCTTCTCCGTGTGCAGGTGGCCGTATCCGGCGGGCAAATTGCCGGATGCGGTCGCCCCCACCTCGGGGTAGGTCAACGGCAGTTCCTCGAGCGCTCCCAAGTCCACCCGTCCAGCTTGCCACGCCGAGATGGGGCCACATTTACGGCGTACGGTCGTAAAAGTGACCGCACAAAACTCCGAAACCGTTGCACCAAAAAGCCAAGCGTCCGGAACGTTCACACTCGGCGGCGACCTGACCATCAACCGGCTCGGCTTCGGTGCCATGCGCCTGACCGGCAAGGGCGTCTGGGGCCCGCCCGCCGACCGCGACGAAGCGGTCCGCGTGCTGCGGCGCGCCGTCGAACTCGGCGTGAACTTCATCGACACCGCCGACTCGTATGGCCCGTACATCGCCGAGGAGATCATTCGCGAGGCGCTGCATCCCTACGACGGCTTGGTCATCGCGACCAAGGCGGGTCTGCTGCGCACCGGCCCCGACGTCTGGATCCCACTGGGCAACCCGAGCTATCTGCGCCAGGAATGCGAGATGAGCCTGCGCCGCCTGGGCGTCGACACGATCGACCTGTTCCAGCTGCACCGCATCGACCGTGACTTCCCGCTGGCCGACCAGGTGGGCGAGCTGCTGGCGCTGAAGAACGAGGGCAAGATCCGCCACATCGGCCTGTCCGAGGTCAACGTCGATCAGCTCACCGAGGCCCAGCGGATCACCGAGATCGTCTCGGTGCAGAACATGTACAACCTGTCCGCCCGCGGGGCCGAACCGCTGCTGGACGCCGCGACCAGCCAGGGCATCGGCTTCATCCCGTGGTTCCCGCTGGCGGCCGGGCCGCTGGCCGCCCCCGACGGCCCGCTGCAACGCATCGCCGGCGAGCACCACGCGAGCGCGTCCCAACTGGCGCTGGCCTGGCTGCTGAAACGGTCGCCGGTGATGCTGCCGATCCCGGGCACGTCCAAGGTGGCGCACCTGGAGGAGAACGTCGCCGCCGCCCAGATCGAGCTGAGCGACGACGAGTTCGAGGCGCTGTCGACCGCGGGAGGTCAGAACACCGTCTGACCACCGGATACGGTGTCCGGGTGAGTAGCGGACAGGCCAGGCACTCTGGCGGCGGGTTCAACCCGCCCGAACCGACGACCAAGGGCGGTCCCGACTACGGCCGGTTCATCGAGGCCGTGCGCAAGCTGCAGGACCACGCTCGCGCCGTCGACGCCCCCGACCAGGTGATCACCGAGGCGGCGAACCAGCTGGAGAAGCTCTCGGAGTTGCTCGCCCCGTACGACGCCGACGAGTGGGCGGCGCCCTCGGGCCGCCGCATGGACCTGCCGATGCGCGGCAACGTCCTGACGGTTCCCATGTCCGCCCGCAGGGGTGACGACAGCCGCGTGCACGGCTGGGCGCGTTTCGCCCGGTTCCATCTGGGGCGCAACGGCGCGGTGCACGGCGGTTCGCTCGGCATGCTGTTCGACACCGTCCTCGGCCTGACGGCGGTTCTGCTCACCGGGAGCCGGCGCCAGCGCACGGCCTACCTCAAGATCGACTACCGCAACATCGTGCCCATCGAAAAGGAGCTGCAGTTTGACGCCGGCGTCGACCGGGTGGACGGGCGCAAGATCTTCGTCTCCGGCCGGCTGACCGACGGCGACACGCTGCTGACCGAAGCCGACGCCCTGTTCGTGCGGCTCAAACCCGGCCAACCCTAGCGCGATGTTGCATCGAACACCGTTGCACCGCAGCAATTTCGGTGAGACCCGGTGGTCGTGCGCCCAGGTGCGTCGGCCCGGTCTGCGCGGATACCCGGCCCGGCCGGGGAAAGGGGTTTCGGTGTGACGCCCGCCGGCCTGACAATGGCGGACCTGTTCCGTGCGGTCGACCTGACCGGGGTGTTCGGCAACGCCCTGCTGGCCGGCGTGATCGCGCGGAAGGAGAAGCTGGACCCCGTCGGGTTCGCGGCCCTCGCCGTGTTGTCGGGTCTGGGGGGTGGCATGCTCCGCGACACTCTGCTGCAGCGTGGCACCCCGGTCGCGCTCACCGACTACGCCTATCTGCTGACCGCCCTCGCCGGGGCGGCGTTCGCGTTCGCCTTCCGGGTCGAGGGCCGGGTGTGGAACTGGGTATGGCCGATCGTGGACGCGCTGGCATTGGGATGTTGGGCGGCAACCGGTGCGCACAAGACGCTGGCCGTGGGGCTCGGCTGGCTGGCGGCGCTGCTGCTGGGCACGATCTCCGCGGTCGGCGGCGGAGCGACGCGGGACATCGTGATGCGTCGCGTCCCGGGGATCTTCGGCGGAAACACCCTGTACGCCACCTGCGCCCTCGCGGCGAGCGGCGTGCTCGTGCTCTTCAACTACCGCGACCACCCAACCCCCGGGCTGTTGGTGGGCACACTGACCGGGACGGTGCTGTGCTGGCTTGCTCAGTGGCGTGGCTGGATGTTGCCCGCCGTGGGTGCCTGGTCGCCGCCGACGCTTTTCTCGCGGCGGCGCTCCCGCCCGCCGGCGCCCCGGGACCACCAGACGGAGGAGGGCCTCAACGATGGGGACAGCCGCTAACTCGGTGTTCACGCGGGTGCTCGCGGGGCTGCGTGACGCCCGTGCCTGGCAGGAGGAGTTCTACCGCAATCTGCACCAACACCCGGAGCTGTCACACCAGGAGCGCGAGACCGCTGCGGCCGTGGCCCGGCGGCTGGGTGGCTTCGGCTACGACGTGCACGACGGCATCGGCGGCACCGGCGTCGTCGGGATTCTGCGCAATGGCGACGGCCCGGCCGTGTTGTTGCGGGCCGACATGGATGCGCTGCCCGTCAAGGAAGACACCGGCCTCCCGTATGCCAGCACCGCCACCGCCACCGATGCGGACGGCAACCGGGTATCGGTGATGCACGCCTGCGGCCACGACGTGCACGTGACCTGCCTGCTCGGGGCGGCCGCGCTGCTGGCCGGTGCCCGCGGTGAGTGGAAGGGCACCGTGATCGCCTTGTTCCAGCCCGCCGAGGAGGTCGGTGACGGCGCCCGCGCCATGCTCGACGACGATCTCGCAACGCTGGTCGGCCGTGTCGACGTCGCCCTCGCCCAGCACGTCCTGCCTTTTCCGGCCGGTCGGGTGGGCACACGACCCGGGCCCGTCCTCTCCACCGCGGACAGCATGCGGATCACCGTGTATGGCCGCGGCGGCCACGGCTCGATGCCCCAGGCCACCGTCGATCCGGTGGTGCTCGCCGCCATGATCGTGATCCGGCTGCAGACCGTAGTCTCCCGCGAGGTCGCGCCGACCGATTCGGCCGTGCTGACCATCGGCCGGATCGAGGCGGGAACCAAGAGCAACATCATCGGCGACCACGCCGTGCTGGAGCTGAACCTGCGCGCCTTCAGCGAGCAGACCCGCGGCAGGGTCCTGGATGCGATCCGGCGCATCGTGACCGCCGAATGCCAGGCGTCCGGATCCCCGATGGATCCCGACTTCGAGCTTTTCGATCACTATCCGGCGACGGTCAACGATTCCACGGTCACCGAGCGGGTGCGGGCCGCGTTCGACGATTTCTTCCGCGAGCGATCATGCGAGCTGCCGCTTCAGGCCGCGAGCGAGGACTTCAGCGACATTCCGACGGCGCTGGGGACGCCCTACTGCTATTGGGGTATCGGCGGCGCCGATCCCGACACCTATCACCAGGCGGTGAGCGCGGGTCGCGCCAGCGAGGACATCCCGGTCAACCATTCGCCCGCGTTCGCGCCGGTTATCCAGCCCACCCTCGACACCGGGACCCAGGCGCTGACGGTCGCCGCGCTGGTTTGGCTTGCGCCGTCATAACCGTTGGGCGGCAACCGCATTGGGATCTTCACCGGCCGCGCCGGTCTCAGAGCCGGGTGGTCGGCAACGTCACCTCTTCGTGATCGAGTTCGCGTTCGAGCACCCGAAGGCTCCGATCGGGCAGCATGCCCGCGTCACGCCAGCGCACGAGTTCGTCGCGCTCGGCATCGATGGCCACCCGCCGGATCGCGACGGCCGCCTCGTATTCGGGATAGTTCGGTACGTCGTCGGAATCCGACAGCAGATCGAGCCGACGTTGATACCGCTCGAGCCGGGCGCGCAACTGCCTTCGCACAACGTCGATCGCCCTGGCGTCCGCTTCGCTTTTGTGACCCAGCTCGTCGAGGGTCTCGAGGGCGGCGCGCACGGCGGCCGTGCGCGCCCGATTACGCAGGCGCACTTCGTCCACGGCCTTCGCGTGAACGCCGAGGGCACGCACGACCGGCCCGAAAGTGCTGCCCTGCCCGATCAGCGTCACCAGCACGACCACCAACGTGCAGAACAGCAACAGATCCCGGACGGGAAACCGTGCGCCGCTGTCGGTGGCGAAGGGCACGGCGAAGATCGCGGCGAGGCTGACGACGCCTCGGGTGCCGGCCCAGCTCAGTACGAAAATCTCACGGCCACTGAGTCTCTCGGCGTTGCGGTCGCGCCGGGGAGGGGCTTGGGCCGGCTCGTCATGGTCGTCGTCATCGTCGGCGGTCCCCGTGACGTTCCCGAGCCTGGTGTGCAGTGACCGGGGCAGTGACTGCGTGAGCATCAGCCACAGCGGCCGCACCAGCAGCACCGCCGCGGTGGTCACGGTGGTCGCCACGACGATGGTCGACACCGGGTAGCCGCGCAGGCCGTCGAGGATGGCCGGGAACTGCTGACCGATCAGCAGGAAAACGAGGCCCTCGAGGAGGAAGTTGGCCAACCGCCACACGGCCCGGGTCTGCAACCGGCTCGCCCCGGACTCCGACCGCGGCGAGTCGTGCCCGACGACCAACCCGCACACCACAACCGCCAGCACACCCGACGCGTGCACCTTCTCGGCCGCCAGATAGGCCAGGAACGGTGTGGCCAGCGAGATCGCGTTGGCCGTCATCACATCGTGCGGCACCCGCCGCAACAGGCGGCGGCACCAAGCGAACACCAGCCCGATCGCCAGGCCTCCCACGGCGGCCAGGGCGAACTCCCGGATCGCGAACGGGAACGAGAAGTCCGCACCCCTGGCCACGGTGATGGCCACCGACAAGGTGGTGAGGGCCGTCGCGTCGTTGAGCAGCCCCTCACCTTCGATGAGGGTGACGATGTTGAGCGGCAGGCCGACCTTGCGGGCGACCGCGAGCGCGGCCACGGGGTCGGTGGGTGCCACCGCCGCGCCCAGCACCGCACCCGCCGCGAGCGTCGCACCGGTGACCAGCAGGGCGAAGGCGGCGCCGACCGATGCCGCGGTCAGCAGAACGAGGATGACCGACAGGCTGATGACCGTGCGCAAGTTGCGGCGTATCCCGACCAGCGACGACTCCAGCGCCGCGTTGTAGAGCAAAGGCGGCAATATGCAGGTCATCACGATGTCGGGCCGCAGGCCGACATTCGGCCCGGGCAGCAACCCGTAACCGATGCCGACGAGGGTGAGCAGGCCCGCGCTGGGGAGTCCGGTGCGGTCGCTGACCCAGTTCATCACCACGATGGCGCCGACGGCGGCGAGCAGCAATGCCAAAGCCGTCTGCGCCCCCACGGTCCCATTCTGCCGACAATTTGCTGCGGGCGTCGTCGCCGCGCGACGTTGCCGCACTGCTCGACGGCCCTGCTTGGCCGCGGGGCGCCCCGATAGCATGGTCGTCGACCCACCGACCTAGGAGAACCCACGCGATGAGCGCCCCCGCAAACCCGTCCCCAGCAGCCCCGATCCGGGTGCCCGCCGGGACCACCGCCGCGGCCGCGGTGCGGGAGGCGGGGCTGCCGGGCCGCGGGGCGCCCGACGCGATCGTCGTGGTCCGCGACGCGGACGGAAAGCTGCGCGACCTGAGCTGGGTGCCCGACTCCGATACCGAGGTGGTGCCGGTGGCGGCCGACACCGACGAGGGGCGCAGCGTCATCCGGCATTCGGCCGCGCACGTGCTCGCCCAGGCGGTTCAGGGCATGTTCCCGCACGCGAAGCTCGGAATCGGGCCGCCCATCACCGACGGCTTCTACTACGACTTCGACGTGGCCGAGCCGTTCACGCCGGAGGATCTGGCGGCGCTGGAAAAGCGGATGCGCCAGATCGTCAAGGAGGGGCAGCTGTTCGAGCGGCGCGTCTACGAGTCCAAGGACCAGGCACGCTCCGAGTTGGCCAACGAGCCCTACAAGCTGGAACTGGTCGACGACAAGTCCGGCGATCCCGACATCATGGAGGTCGGCGGCGACGAGCTCACCGCCTATGACAACCTCAATCCCCGCAGCCGGGAACGGGTTTGGGGCGACCTGTGCCGGGGGCCGCACATCCCGACCACCAAGCACATCCCGGCGTTCAAGCTGACCCGCAGCTCCGCCGCGTATTGGCGCGGGGACCAGAAGAACGCGAGCCTGCAGCGCATCTACGGCACCGCGTGGGAGTCGCAGGAGGCGCTGGACCGCCACCTCGAGCTGCTCGCCGAAGCCCAGCGGCGCGACCACCGCAAGCTGGGGACCGAGCTGGATCTGTTCAGCTTCCCCGACGAAATCGGTTCGGGGCTGGCGGTTTTCCACCCCAAAGGCGGGGTGGTGCGCAGGGAGCTGGAGGAGTACTCGCGACGCAAGCACATCGAGGCCGGGTACGAATTCGTCAACACCCCGCACATCACCAAGGCGCAGCTGTTCCACACCTCGGGCCACCTGGACTGGTACGCCGACGGGATGTTCCCGCCCATGCACCTCGACGCCGAATTGAACGACGACGGAACGGTGCGCAAGCCCGGGCAGGACTACTACCTCAAGCCGATGAACTGCCCCATGCACACGCTGATCTTCCGGTCCCGGGGCCGGTCGTATCGCGAACTGCCGTTGCGGCTCTTCGAGTTCGGCACCGTCTACCGCTATGAGAAGTCCGGCGTGGTGCACGGGCTGACCCGGGCGCGCGGATTCACCATGGACGACTCGCACATCTTCTGCACGCGCGACCAGTTGCACGGTGAACTGGCGTCGCTGCTGCGGTTCGTGCTCGAGCTGCTCGGCGACTACGGCCTGGAGGACTTCTATCTGGAACTGTCCACCAAGGACCCGGAGAAGTTCGTCGGCTCCGACGAGATGTGGGAGCAGGCCACCAACTCACTGGCGGAGGTGGCGGCCGAGTCGGGCCTGGAACTGGTTCCCGACCCGGGCGGCGCGGCGTTCTACGGCCCGAAGATTTCCGTGCAGGCCCGCGACGCGCTGGGCCGCAGCTGGCAGATGTCGACCATCCAGGTGGATTTCAACTTCCCGGAGCGCTTCGAGCTGGAGTACACGGCCCCGGACGGGACCCGTCAGCGGCCGGTGATGATCCACCGCGCCCTGTTCGGGTCGATCGAGCGGTTCTTCGGCATCCTCACCGAGCACTACGCGGGGGCGTTCCCGGCGTGGCTCGCGCCGGTTCAGGTGGTCGGGATTCCCGTCGCAGACGAACACGTGGCCTACCTGGAAAGCATTGCGGCGCAGCTGAAGTCGCACGGCGTGCGGGTGGAGGTTGACAGCAGCGACGACCGGATGGCCAAGAAGATCGTGCACCACACGGGCCAGAAGGTGCCGTTCATGTTGCTGGCGGGTGACCGCGACGTCCAGGCGAAGGCGGTGAGCTTCCGCTTCGGCGACCGCACGCAGATCAACGGTGTGCCCCGCGAGAGTGCCGTCGACGCCATCGTGGCCTGGATCGCCGAACGCGAGAATGCCGCCCCCACAGCCGAACTGGTGAAGGTGACCGGCGGTGAGTGAGCCCAAGGAACGCGCCGAGGACACCATCCTGGACACCGGCGTCGGCGAGAGTGACCACCTGCAGCGGCTGTGGACGCCCTACCGGATGACCTATCTGGCCGAAGCGCCGATGAAGCGCGACCCCGACTCTTCGGGCAAGACCGAGCAGCCGTTCACCGACATCCCGCAACTCTCCGACGAGGAAGGCCTGGTGGTCGCGCGCGGTGAACTCGTCTACGCGGTCCTCAACCTCTATCCGTACAACCCGGGGCACCTGATGGTGGTGCCGTATCGACGGGTGTCCGAGCTCGAGGACCTCACCGACGAGGAGAGCGCGGAGTTGATGGCCTTCATGCAGAAGGCCATTCGCGTGATCAAGAACGTGTCGCGGCCGCACGGCTTCAACGTCGGCCTCAACCTCGGCACGTCGGCGGGTGGGTCGCTGGCCGAGCACCTGCATGTGCACGTCGTGCCGCGTTGGGGCGGCGACGCGAACTTCATCACCATCATCGGCGGCTCGAAGGTGATCCCTCAGCTGCTGCGCGAAACCCGCCGGCTGCTGGCCGCGGAGTGGGCTAACCAGTCATGAGCAAGGTGCCGTTCCTCTCGCGGGCGGCGTTCGCGCGGCTCACCACGCCGACCGCCAAAGCGTGCCTGCGGATGGGATTGACCCCGGACGTGGTGACGGTGCTGGGCACCGCGGGGTCCGTGGCCGGGGCGCTCGCGCTGTTCCCGATGGGCAAGTTGTTCGCCGGTGCCTGCGTGGTGTGGTTCTTCGTGCTGTTCGACATGCTCGACGGCGCCATGGCCCGCGAGCGCGGTGGCGGCACCCGGTTCGGCGCCGTGCTGGACGCCACCTGCGACCGCGTCAGCGACGGCGCGGTGTTCTGCGGCCTGCTGTGGTGGGTGGCCTTCGGCATGCACGACAAGCCGCTCGCGGTGGCGACCATGATCTGCCTGGTCACCTCGCAGGTCATCTCGTACATCAAGGCGCGGGCCGAGGCCAGCGGGTTGCGCGGAGACGGCGGCATCATCGAACGCCCGGAACGGTTGATCATCGTCCTGGTCGGCGCCGGCGTGGCGGACTTCCCGTTCGTGGCCTGGCCGCCCGCCCTGCCGGTGGCCATGTGGCTGCTGGCGGTGGCGAGCGTGGTGACCTGCGTGCAGCGGCTGCGCACGGTGTGGACCTCGCCCGGAGCGACGGAGCGCATGCCGTGATCCCGGGGATGGGTTTGATCACCGCGCCGCGGCGGCTGGTGTCCGGCACCGCGAGCGATTGGACGTACGCGGCCGGCTGGATGGCCGTGCGGGCGATGCCGGAATTCGCGGCGCGCTCCGTGTTCGAGACCGGGGCGCGTTACGCGGCGCGCCGTGGCGGCCCGGCGCAGCTGCGCAAGAACCTGGCCCGCGTCACCGGCGTCGCGCCGGCAGAGGTGCCCGACGACCTGATGCGGGCGTCGCTGGCCTCCTACGCCCGCTACTGGAGGGAGGCGTTTCGCCTGCCGTCGATGGACCTGCGCGCCCTGTCCGGCGAACTCGATGCCGCGTTCCGGGGGGCCGGCAACCTGGACGCGGCGCTGGCGGCGGGCCGCGGCGCGATCTGCGCGTTGCCGCACAGCGGGAACTGGGACATGGCCGGGGTGTGGTTCACCCAGACCCGCGGCACCTTCATCACCGTCGCGGAGAGACTGGAACCGGAGTCGTTGTACCGGCGTTTCCTCCGCTATCGCGAGAGCCTCGGCTTCGAGGTGCTGCCGCTGTCCGGAGGCGAGCGGCCGCCGTTCGATGTACTGTGCGATCGGCTGCGAGAGAACCAACTGGTCTGCCTGATGGCCGATCGCGACCTCACCCGCACCGGTGTGCAGGTCGACTTCTTCGGCGAGGCCACCCGGATGCCGGCCGGACCGGCGAAGCTGGCGGTCGCGACCGGGGCGGCCTTGCTTCCGGTGCACTGCTGGTTCGACGGCGACGGGTGGGGGTTTCACGTGTTCCCGCCACTGGACTGCAGCAGCGGCGACGTCGGCGCCATCACCCAGGCGCTGGCCGACCGTTTCGCAGCGAACATCGCCGCGCACCCCGAGGACTGGCACATGCTGCAACCGCAGTGGCTGGCCGACCTGTCCGAAGCCAAGCAGGCGCGGCTCAGGGAGACCTGATGCGCATCGGGATGGTCTGCCCCTACTCGTTCGACGTCCCGGGCGGGGTCCAGTCGCACGTCTTGCAGCTGGCGGAGGTGATGCGTCAGCGCGGGCAACAGGTGAGCGTCCTCGCGCCGGCCTCGCCGCACGCGGCCCTGCCCGACTACGTCGTCTCCGCCGGCAAGGCCGTCCCGATTCCCTACAACGGGTCGGTGGCCCGGCTGCGGTTCGGCCCGGCAACCCATCGCAAGGTCAAAAAATGGCTCGCCGAAGGCGATTTCGACGTGCTGCACCTGCACGAGCCCAACGCGCCGAGCCTGTCGATGCTGGCCCTGAACATCGCCGAGGGGCCGATCGTCGCGACGTTCCACACCTCGACCACCAAATCGCTGACCCTGACGGTCTTTCAGGGCATCCTGCGACCGATGCACGAAAAGATCGTCGGCCGGATCGCGGTGTCGGACTTGGCCCGTCGCTGGCAGATGGAGGCGCTGGGCACCGACGCGGTCGAGATCCCCAACGGCGTCGACGTCGACTCCTTCGCCTCGGCGCGTCCGCTGGACGGCTACCCGCGGCCGGGCAAGACGGTGCTGTTCCTGGGGCGCTACGACGAGTCCCGCAAGGGCATGTCGGTCCTGCTCGACGCGCTGCCCGGCGTGGTGCAGCACTTTCCGGACGTCCAGCTGCTCATCGTCGGCCGCGGCGACGAGGCCGAATTGCGCGGGCAGGCGGGCGAATTGGTGAAACACATAAGGTTTCTCGGCCAGGTCGACGACGCCGGGAAGGCGTCGGCGATGCGCAGCGCCGATGTGTACTGCGCGCCCCACGTGGGGGGTGAGAGCTTCGGCATCGTCCTGGTCGAGGCCATGGCCGCGGGCACCGCGGTGGTGGCCAGCGACCTGGACGCCTTCCGCCGGGTGCTGCGCGACGGCGAAGTCGGGTGCCTGGTGCCGGTCGGCGACGGCGCTGCGCTGGCGGACGCCCTCATCTCGGTGCTAGAAAACGATGTGCTGCGCGAACGCTATGTGGCGGCCGGTTCGGCCGCCGTAAAGCGCTACGACTGGTCGGTGGTGGCCAGCCAGATCATGCGCGTCTACGAGACGGTCGCGGCGACCGGCGCCAAAGTTCAGGTGGCGAGCTGATGACGTGGCTCGCCGTCGCCGTCGCGGTATTGGTCGGGCTGCTGGCGGTCCTGGGCGCCTGGGCCTACCAGACGGCCAACCGCCTGGACCGGTTGCACGTCCGCTACGACCTGTCATGGCAGGCGCTCGACGGGGCTCTGGCGCGCCGCGCGGTCGTGGCCCGTGCGGTCGCCATCGACGCCTACGGCGGTGCCTCGGAGGGCAGGCGGTTGGCCGCGCTGGCCGACGCCGCCGAGGCCGCGCCGCGGCAGGAGCGCGAGTCGCGCGAGAACGAGCTCTCGGCCGCGCTGGCGATCGTCGACCCGGCCTCGCTGCCGGCCGGGCTGATCGCCGAGTTGGCCGATGCCGAGGCCCGGGTGCTACTGGCCCGCCGCTTCCACAACGACGCGGTCCGGGACACCCTTGCCCTGCGCGAGCGATTCCTGGTGCGGACCCTTCGTCTCGGCGGGACAGCCGCGCTGCCAAGCTATTTCGAGATCGTCGAGCGTCCCCACGCGCTGGCCCACGGCGACGTCGGCTCCTTCAACGGGGTGGTCAGCCACCGCACGTCGGCGCGCGTGGTGCTGCTCGACGAGACGGGTGCGGTGCTGCTGCTGCGCGGCTCCGATCCGGCGATCGGCCGCGGCAGCGCGCCGAAGTGGTGGATCACCGTCGGCGGGGAGGTGCAGCGGGGTGAGCGGTTGGCCGAGGCGGCCGCCCGCGAGCTGGCCGAAGAGACCGGACTCAGGGCCGCACCGGGAGAGCTGGTGGGCCCGGTCTGGCGGCGCGACGAGGTCTTCGAGTTCAACGGCTCGCTGATCGACAGCGAAGAGTTCTACTTCGTCTACCGCACCCAACGGTTCGAACCGTCCGGTGCGGGCCGAACCGACTTGGAACGCAGCTACATTCACGGCCACCGCTGGTGCGACGCGGCTGACATCGCCCGGCTGGCCGCCGCCGGGGAGACGGTGTATCCGAGGCAGCTGGGCGAGCTGCTCGTCGACGCGGCCGCGCTGGCCGGCGGCCGGGCGCCGGGCCCGCTGGTGTCGATTCGCTGACCCGGCTAGAAGCCGCTCGCCAAGCCGTTGGAGGCCAGCGGGGGGAACCCCAGCACCAGCGGGCTGGCGATTCCGGACGTGACGCCCTGGCCGACGGATCCGGCGATGCTCACCGGGCCGGGCAGAATCCCGGGCGCGTAGTAGCCGAAATCGACGATCGGTTTGATGAACGGCTGCAGCAGATCAGCCACCGGATTGCCGAGGATGGGGACCCACCGGATGGGATCCAGCAGCGGCAACTGCGCGGTCTGCATGAAGTAGAAGCTCATATTGCCGACGTGTTGCTGGATGGCGCCGGCGACCTGCGCTGCGGACACGAAGGGCATCGTGTGGTGCAGGTCGAAGAAGCCGAACAGGGCGTTGAGGTCCGACGGAAGCCACAACCAGTTCGCCGGGAAGTTGGCGATCGCGTCGTATTGCAGCGTGAAGATGGACGTCGCATACGACGTGGTGAGCGGGGTGGCGAAGTGGAACGCGCCGAAGCCCGGAATGAAGTGCGTCAGAATGCCACCCATCGGATTGTTCGGGTCGGCGAGCAGGACGAAGTTCAGCAGATCCTGACTCGGACGTAGGGCGGCAGGCAGGGCCTGCAGGTACCGCATCTCCAGGCTGGCGATCGTCGCGCTCTGCGAATACCCAACGACCACAACGTGATTGCCGGCCGCGGTTTGAGTCAGGATCGCGGAGTTCAGCGTCGCCACGCCCTGATAGACCGACTTGCCGAAGGTCTCGCTGCCGAGCCCGGTGATCGGCCAAAACTGTTCGGGGGTGCGCAAACTCACCAGGGTGTAGTCGGAGTAATTGGTGGCGAGATACGCCTGCTGGATGGACGTCATGTACTTCAGGTCCGGCGACGGATTCCCGGTGCCGCCCATGATCAGCGCGATTTTCTGCGTCCCCGTCGTCGACTGCATGGCGGCGGCGTTGGTGGCTTCCGTTTCGGCGTAGGCGTCCTTCGCGGTGATCAGCGTCTGTACGAACTGGTTGTGGAACAACTCCGCCTGGGCGCTGAACGCCTGGTACTGCTGGGCGTGCGCGTCGAGCATCGTCGCCACGCGCACCGACACCGAATCCGTGGCCGGCGGCAGCACCGACGTCGTCGGTCCGGCCACGGCCGCGTTCGTCGCCTGCAGGGACGAGCCGAGCCCTTGCAACTCGTCGGCGGCCGTCGCCATCGCGTCGGGGTCGGTGATCACGAACGACATGGTCGCTCCGCCTTGCTAACTCAGCGCCGGGCGCGCGGCGATACTTTCGCGCGGTCCGGCGATCGACTGGGTGACGGCGGCCGTCGCCCGCCCGGGAATGCCGGGGGAGGGCAGGTGCGGCGCGGTGGCCGGGCTCGCCGAAATGGGGGTGATCGGGGTGCCGGGAGCCACGGCGGCCGGAGTCGGGACGGTCGCCGGCGCCGCGGCGCCGGCCCAGCTCGACGGCACGGACAGCGCCCCGATCGAGCCGGCCCGGCCCGCGTTCACCGAGACGAGGCGCCCGGCGAGCTGGGCGGCGATGGGGCTGGGGCCGCCGGCGCCCGGACTTGCCGTGGACGCCAGGACCGGATCCATCGCGGGGAGACTGCCGGCGCCGCCCAGCAGCGGATTGGTGCTGGACATCAGCTGGCCCATCACCGTGTTCATCGGTTCCATCGCGAACTGGGCGGGTGTGGAAAGCATCTGCAGCTGCGTCATCGGGTTCATCAGTTGCTGGGTCAGCGACTGGCTGAGCGTCTGGAGGAGTTCCTGGCCGAAGGAGGTGAACGTCGGGGTGGGCAGGCTGGTCAGGGTGAGGGGCGGGCTGCTGAACGGCGTCCACGTCGCCTCGGCCGACTTGATGCTGGCGTCGTAGGCGGTCATCGCGGCCACGTCCTGGGCCCACATCTCGGCGTACTGCGCTTCGGTCGCCGCGATCGCCGCGGTGTTCTGGCCCAGGATGTTGGTCGCGATCAGCGACATCAGCAGCGCCCGGTTGGCCGCAATGACCTCCGGCGGCACCGTCGCGGTGAACGCCACCTCGAACGCCGCGGCCGACAACCGGGTCTGGTTGGCCACCAGCTCGGCCTGCCCCGACGTCGCGGTCAGCCACTGCACGTACGGGGCGGCGGCCGTGGCCATCGTCATCGACGCGGGGCCCTGCCATGGGCCGCCGGTCAGGGTCGAGACCGTCAATTCGAAGGAACTCGCGGCCGACGCCAGCTGGGCGGACAACGCGTCCCAGGCGGCCGCCGCCGCCCACATCGTCCCCGAGCGGGGCCCCGCGTACATCCGCGCCGAATTGATTTCCGGCGGCAACAGCACGTAATCCGGCAACACCCGAGACCTCTTCTCGGCCAACCGCCTCGGCCGGTGGGACCTTGGTTGCCCGCCCAGGGATTCGCACCAGCAGCAGCGGTTGTGCAAATAGCTGACGCAATTTTTAACACAATGTGACGCGCGTCGCAGGCGCTTGGCGTGACTGATGGAAGCGGCGGCAAAACCGGTTTGTTCCCACCACTAGAGTGGAAGCCCGATGGTTCAAGGAGAGCGGGAACTAGTGGAGAGCGGCGGACAGTCCAGCCAGGCCAATCAGACGGGAACGGCGCGGGTCAAACGCGGCATGGCCGAGATGCTCAAGGGCGGCGTCATCATGGACGTCGTCACCCCGGAGCAGGCCCGCATCGCGGAGGCCGCCGGCGCCGTCGCCGTGATGGCGCTCGAACGGGTGCCCGCCGACATCCGCGCCCAGGGCGGGGTGTCGCGGATGAGCGACCCCGACATGATCGAGGGCATCATCGCCGCTGTGACCATCCCGGTGATGGCCAAGGCGCGCATCGGCCACTTCGTCGAGGCGCAGATCCTGCAGAGCCTCGGCGTGGATTACGTCGACGAATCCGAGGTGCTCACCCCCGCGGACTACACCCACCACATCGACAAGTGGAAGTTCACCGTGCCGTTCGTGTGCGGCGCGACCAACCTGGGCGAGGCGCTGCGGCGCATCAGCGAGGGCGCGGCGATGATCCGGTCCAAGGGCGAGGCCGGCACCGGGGACGTCTCCAACGCCACCACACACATGCGGGCCATCGGCGGCGAGATCCGCCGGCTGACCTCGATGTCGGAAGACGAATTGTTCGTCGCCGCAAAGGAATTGCGGGCGCCCTACGAGCTGGTGGTCGAGGTGGCCCGGGCCGGCAAGCTGCCGGTCACCCTGTTCACCGCCGGCGGCATCGCCACGCCGGCCGACGCGGCGATGATGATGCAACTCGGGGCCGAGGGGGTGTTCGTCGGCTCTGGGATCTTCAAGTCCGGGGATCCCGCGCAGCGCGCGGCCGCCATCGTCAAGGCGACCACCTTCTACGACGACCCGGACGTGCTGGCCAAGGTGTCGCGCGGGCTGGGCGAGGCCATGGTGGGCATCAACGTCGAGCAGATCGCGCAGCCCCATCGGCTGGCCGAACGCGGCTGGTAAGCCGGGGGCTGTTGGTGGCGATCGAAGAGATCCTTGATCTGGAGCAACTCGAGGTCAACATCTACCGCGGCCGGGTGTTCAGCCCCGAGTCGGGATATTTCCAGCGCACGTTCGGCGGCCACGTCGCCGGGCAGTCGCTCGTCTCGGCGGTGCGCACCGTAGACCCGCGCTACCAGGTGCACTCGCTGCACGGCTATTTCCTGCGGCCCGGGGACGCCAACGAGCCCACGGTCTTCATCGTGGAACGCACCCGCGACGGCGGTTCGTTCGCCACCCGGCGCGTCAACGCCATTCAGCACGGCGAAATCATCTTCAGCATGGGGGCGTCCTTCCAGACCGACCAGGAGGGCATCCACCACCAGGACGTCATGCCGGCCGCGCCGCCTCCCGACGGGCTGCCCGGCCTGGACTCGATCAAGGTGTTCGACGACGCCGGCTTCAAGCAGTTCGAGGAGTGGGACGTCTGCATCGTGCCGCGCGACCAATTGCAGCTGTTGCCCGGCAAGGCCTCCCAGCAGCAGGTGTGGTTCCGCCACCGCGACCCGCTGCCCGACGACCCGGTGCTGCACATCTGCGCGCTGGCCTACATGAGCGACCTCACCTTGCTGGGATCGGCGCAGGTCAACCACCTCGACGTCCGCGAGCATCTGCAGGTCGCGTCCCTGGACCACGCGATGTGGTTCATGCGGGCGTTCCGGGCCGACGAGTGGCTGCTCTACGACCAGTCGTCTCCGTCGGCCAGCGGGGGGCGCTCGCTGTGCCAAGGCAAGATCTTCACCCAATCCGGTGAGATGGTGGCGGCGGTCATGCAGGAGGGGCTGACTCGCTTCCAGCGCGGGTTTCAGCCGACCGCGCAGTGAACGCGCCGCGCATCGGCGTACTGGCGCTGCAGGGCGACACCCGCGAGCACCTGGCCGCGCTGGGCGAGGCCGGGGCGGATTCGATGCCGGTGCGGCGCCGCGCCGAGCTGGAGAAGGTCGACGGCCTGGTCATTCCCGGCGGGGAGTCCACCACGATGAGCCACCTGCTGCTCGACCTGGACCTGCTCGAACCGCTGCGCGGGCTGCTGGCCGACGGGCTGCCCGCTTACGGCGCGTGCGCGGGCATGATCCTGCTGGCCAGCGAGATCCTGGACGCCGGCGCGGGCGGGCGCGAGGCGCTGCCACTGCGGGCGATCGATATGACCGTGCGGCGCAACGCTTTTGGCCGCCAGGTCGATTCGTTCGAGGGCGACATACCGTTCGCCGGTCTGGACGGCCCGGTGCGCGCGGTGTTCATCCGCGCCCCATGGGTCGAGCGGGCCGGGGAGGGCGTGCAGGTGCTGGCCGAAGCGTCGGGGCACCCGGTCGCGGTGCGGCAGGGCAGAAACCTGGCGACGGCGTTTCACCCCGAGATGACCGGCGATCGCCGCGTCCACCAGCTCTTCGTGGACGTCGTCAACGGGCACGCCTGACGCACCGGGCCGTCGCCGCTATTGCGGGTCGGGTGTGCGCCGAGGGCTCTCAGCGTGCGTCCAGGGTGGGAAATCGGCGGGATTGGCGCCGTGAGCGCACACCCGATGCGGTTCCCCGGGGATGAGGTGGTCCCCAAAAATCGATAGCGCGGGCGATATCACATTCGCGGAGGCGGATATGCCCGGGTTCCTGTGACTGCTGGGGCGGCTGAGCCGCAAGGGCAGCGGCCGGTCGGGCGCGAGCAAGCGTGCACGTAGACTCGTCTGGCGAACTTTCGAACACAGAAGAGGTAAGAGACACCGATGAGCGGCCATTCCAAGTGGGCCACCACCAAGCACCAAAAGGCCGTCAAGGACGCGCGCCGGGGCAAGGAGTTTGCCCGGCTGATCAAGAACATTGAGGTCGCCGCCCGTACCGGCGGCGGGGACCCGGCGGGCAACCCGACGCTGTATGACGCCATCCAGAAGGCGAAGAAGACGTCGGTGCCCAACGACAACATCGAGCGCGCCCGCAAGCGCGGCGCCGGCGAGGAAGCCGGCGGCGCCGACTACCAGACGATCATGTACGAGGGCTATGGGCCCAATGGCGTGGCGGTGCTGATCGAATGCCTGACCGACAACCGGAACCGCGCGGCCGGCGAGGTCCGGGTGGCGGTGACCCGCAACGGCGGCACGATGGCCGACCCCGGCTCGGTGTCCTATCTCTTCACCCGCAAGGGCGTCGTCACGCTGGAGAAGAACGGCCTGACCGAGGACGACCTGCTGGCCGCCGTGCTGGACGCGGGCGCCGAGGACGTCAACGACCTGGGTGAGAGCTTCGAAATCATCTCGGAGCCAACAGATTTGGTCGCCGTGCGGACCGCCCTGCAGGATGCCGGCATCGACTACGAGTCCGCGGAGGCCAGCTTCCAACCTTCGGTCAGCGTGCCGGTGGACGTCGACGGCGCCCGGAAGGTGTTCAAGCTCGTCGACGCCCTGGAGGACAGCGACGACGTGCAGAACGTCTGGACCAACGTCGACTTGTCCGACGAGGTTCTGGCCGCGCTCGACGAGGACTGACCGGCCGGCACAGGTCGTCGCCCTCGGGCCTAGTCGTATCCGTGCCGCATGTCCTCGACGATGCGCGGATTGTCCAGCGTTGACGGGTCCAAAGCGCGTGGGCGGGTGTCGTCGGGGAACACTGTGGCGGCGTCCAGCACGTGCTGATTGAGGTAGCGCAGCGGGGGAGCGTTGGGCGGCACGGTGGGTGCCGGCGGCGTGGACCCGCGGCGCGCCAGCGTGAATCCCCAGTCGCCGAACGTCGGAACATAGACGTGGTACGGCGTCACGGCATAGCCGGCCGTGCGGATCGACGAGGTGGTGCGCCAGAACGCCGTCTGCGTCGAGAACGGGCTGCCGGCCTGCACGACCATGAGCCCGTCGGCGGCGAGCGCGTGGCCGACCAGCGCGTAGAACTCCGTCGAATAGAGCCGGCCCAAAACCGGGGTGTCCGGGTCGGGAAGGTCGACGATGATCGCGTCGAAACCCCCGGGCGGTACGACGTCCGGGTGCGGCGAGCGCAGCCAGCGCATCGCGTCGTCGATCACCACCTTGACGCGCGGGCTGTCCAGCGAGCCGCCGTTGGCCCTGCGCATGGTGGTGCGCGCCAGTTGGATCACCGCGGGGTCGAGCTCGACCTGCACGATCTTGGTGATGCCCGGCTGCCGCAGCAGTTCGCGGGCCACCAACCCGTCGCCGCCGCCGAGCACGAGGACTGATCGGGCGCCTCCCCCCAGGGCGGGGTAGACCAGGCTTTCGGTGTAGCGGTACTCGTCCCGGGTGGAGAACTGCAGGCCGCCGTCCAGGTAGAGCCGCATGTCGTTGCCGCGTTGGGTGACCACGATCTCCTGGTAGGCCGAGTGCTGGTAGGCGATGATCGGGTCGGCGTAGAGCCGTTGTCTGCTCGTCGTCTCGATGTCGGCCGAACGCGCCAGCAGCGTGGCCAGCAGCGCGAGCGCCGCGGCGAGCGCGCACAGCGCCATCGCCAGCTGCCGGGCCGAAACCACCCGGCGCAGAACGAAAATCGCCACGACGGCCGCGGCCAGCAGGTTGACGATGCCGGTGGCCGCCGCGCCGCGGATCATGCCCAGCTGCGGCAGCAGCAGGAACGGCCACACCAGGCCGCCGAGCAGCGCACCGAGATAGTCGGCCGCGTTGAGGTTGGCCAGCGTCCGGCCGGTGTCGGGCGCCTCGCCGCTGCGGCCGCGTTGCAGCATGGTCATCAACAGCGGCACCTCGGCTCCGACCAGCCCACCGATCAGGGCCGTGCCCAGCGCCAGCATCCACATCGACTCGTCGTCGATGAACGCGAACACCGTGTAGAGCGCCGCGGCGGACAGGCCGCCGACGATGCTCAGCAGCACCTCGACCGCGACGAACGCGATCGCCGCGTGCGCCAGGAGCGGCTTGACCACTAGGGCGCCCACGCCGAGCGCGGCGATGTAGCCCGCGACGATCAACGAGGTGGCAACGATGCCGCCGCCGTTCAGGCTCGCCGCCAGCGTCAGCAGAGCGAGTTCGTAGATGATGCCGGACGCCGCGCACGCCGCGACGGCGGCCAGCAGGACGGCCCGCCACCGCCCGGGCAGCGGCGTCGAGGCGACCGACGGCTGTGGCCGGCTCTCCGTCGAGGTCATGAGATGGCGGCGGCGATCACTCCTCCCACGGCCACCAGCATGGTGGCCGTGGCGAAAGCGGCCGGATGCAGCTCGGGCTCGTCGACGTGCTCGCGAAACTTACCGGGCACCGCGATCTGCAGGATCAGCAGCGCCCCGCCCTGCAGCACGACTCCCACCAACCCGTACACCGCCACGCCGACGAGTCCCTGCCCCAGCTGGCTGTAGCTGCTGGCGATGGCGCTGATGATGACGATGGCCAGCGCGATGTACATGGCCGAGGCGAGGACGACGGCGTTCGGGCGCTTGTCGATGAACACCAGTTGACGCAGGTTGCCGGGGGTGAGGACGTCCACCATCAGGAAGCCGGCGATCAGGACGACGACGCCGACCGCGAAGTACAGGACGACGGCGACCACGCCCTGGGTGATCGTGCCGAGGTTGGTGGATCCGAAATCGATCGCGAGGTACATGGTTTGTCTCCTTTGCGTTTCCGGCTAGAGGTCACTTGGTTCCGCCCGGGCCACCCGGGCTGCCGCCGGCGCCGCCCGAGGGGGAGCCGGGCGTGAAGCCGGGGCCCAAAAAGATGAAGGCGCCGTGGCTGTATCCGGCGTTCAGGCTTTCCAGGCGGATGCTGCACGGGTGGTTGCCGTCGGGGCCGACGGTCACGATGTTGTTGCTGTAGCGCAGGTATTCGTTGTCGCCGTTGGCGGCGCGCGCCTCGGGGGCCTGATACTCGGCGAGCGTGTCGGCCACGTCGTCGGCGGAGCCGCTGCATTCGTAGCGCGTCCCGTTAGCGTCGTGGGCGTACTCGTGATAGTGGCCGGCGATGTAGGAGGCAATGTTCTTCTGCGACAAGATGATTCCGAAGACCAGGCAGACGATGGCGGCGACGGCGAGCACGCCGGCTATCACGAACAGACGGTTGCGGCTCACGGGTGCCACCGGCTGGTCGTGTGGACCACCTGTCCGCCGGACCCGACCAGGCTGCGCGGGTACAGGTGCCAGGTCCGCCAACGCCAGCCCGCGGCGTCGGGTTCGGCGGCCAGCGCGGTGAGCGCGGCGTCGTCTCCGGGGAAAGAGCCGCCGAGCCAACCCTTTTCGCGCGCGCATCGGTCACGAAGGTCGCGCGCCAGGCGGCGGAAGGCGCCCTCGTCATAGGTGTCGGTGCGCGACTCCAGGGAGTAGCCGGGCGCGGCCGTGCGTTCCGGCAGGTCGACGCCCAGGCCGCGCGCCGTGCACGAAACCTCTTCGGAGAAGCGGCCCGTGGCGTGCTCGACCGTGACGACGTGCGACGCGCCGAGGACCCCGAGCAGCAGCGCACCGCCGTCGGGGTGGTGCAGCAGGCTGGTCGCCAGCGGTGGCGGCGCGGGCGCGTTGAGCGCGAGTCCGAGCTTCTGTCCGGACACGTCCGAAGGAGTTACGGCGAGCTGATGAAGCGGCACCGGCGCGTTCCTAGGAGGACGGGGGCGGGGGCGCCGGATACACGGTCAGCTCGCCGGTCAGCACCGGTTTGCCGGTCGAGACCTCCCACGGCATGCCCGGCGCCCAGCGCTCGAACGAGAGCAGTAGGGACTCATCGGAGTTGGCGCAGTCGATGAACTCCATCTCGCCGCCCGCAGGCAGCCCGGTGGTGCCCTCGGTGGTGAACGAGGCGCGCCCGCGTTCGGATTCGTGAAACGTCACCCCGTCGACGACGTACTGGCCGCCCGGCTGCAGCGTGAGGTCCTTGCGGCTGACCCACATCGCCAGCTCGAGGCGTCCGTCGTCCTCCTCGACGCTGAACCAGATCGGCTGGTCGCCGCCCTCCAGCAGGTGCTCCCACCACACGAAGGGGCCCTCGCGGTAGGTCACCGATCCGCGCACGACGTAGTCGACGCCGCCGTAGCTGACGATCGCGCCGGGGCCGAGTTGCCGCGGACCGAATTCCGGCATCGCGTTGAACGAGAGCGGATCCTGGCGGCCGCGTGGGGGACTCGGTTGCTTGGGGCGTCGCAAAGCGATGACGAGTACGACGATGGACGCGATGAACAGCACGATCGCGATAACGACCAGCAGTGATCCCACGCGAGCCCTTCCGTTGCCACCTGTCTTGAGCGAACGTGGGGTAAAGCTAACAGCTTTTCCGCGAGTTCGGCGCTGTAACGTCGCGCGCCGGAATCGGCGGTACCGCCGCGTGTCCTCCGCGGAGCCGTCGGTCCCGGCCGCTAGGGTATCGAACAGCTGTTCTACAGGTGGGAGCGGGCAATGCGCGTGATGGGCGTCGACCCCGGGCTGACCCGATGCGGGCTGTCGGTGGTCGAAAGCGGGCGCGGACGAAACGTGGTCGCGCTGGACGTGGACGTGGTGCGGACCCCGTCGGACGCGCCGCTGGCCGAGAGGCTGCTGGCCATCAGCGATGCCGTCGAGCACTGGCTGGCCACCCACCAACCGGACGTCGTCGCCATCGAGCGGGTGTTCTCCCAGCTGAACGTGTCGACGGTGATGGGCACCGCGCAGGCCGGCGGGGTGATCGCGCTGGCGGCGGCCAAGCGCGGCATCGACGTGCACTTCCACACGCCGAGCGAGGTCAAGGCCGCGGTCACGGGCAACGGTGCCGCGGACAAGGCCCAGGTGACCGCGATGGTCACGAAAATCCTTGCGCTGCAAGCGAAGCCGACTCCCGCGGACGCCGCGGACGCGCTGGCGTTGGCCATCTGCCACTGCTGGCGGGCGCCGATGCTGGCCCGGATGGCCGCGGCCGAAGCGCTGGCCGCGCAACAGCGGCACGCGTACCTGGCCAAGCTGAAGGCCGCGCGATGATCGCCTCGGT
>NZ_LZIX01000219.1:0-21517 GCF_001666955.1 Mycobacterium sp. E735
CCCCTCGTCCGGCCCGATGTGGGCGCCGACACCTCCCGGCGGCCCGACGCCCGCGGACGGGATGTGGGGGCGCCTCCCCATCCCGTCGGCTGGGGCGTCGGGCCGCCCTGGGGGCAACCGCCGCGGCCGAGCAGGAAGCCCTGGCTGTGGGTGGGCGTCGCGGCCACCGCCCTGGTGGCCATCGTGGGCGTCGCGCTCGCCGTCGTCCGGCCCTGGGAATCGGCGCCCCGGCCGGAGCCGACGAAGCCACCGCCGCCCGCGGACGCCGTCGCGCTGCGGGTGCTCGACGACGGTGTGTTCGTGGGCAGCTCGGCCGCATCGACCACCATCGACATTTTCAACGAACCGATCTGCCCGCCGTGCGGCAGCTTCATCCGGTCGAACGCGGGCGACATCGACACCGCCGTGAACAACAAGAAGCTCGCGGTGCGCTATCACCTGCTCGACTTCCTCGACGACAAGTCGCACAGCAAGAACTACTCGACCCGGGCGGTGGCCGCGTCGTACTGCGTCGCGGCGCAAAGCGACCCCAAGACGTACACCGCCTTCTATTCGGGCCTGTTCGCCAGCAACTTCCAGCCGGCGGAGGACGCCGCCGAGGACCGCACCGACGGCGAACTGGCCCAGCTGGCCAAGAACGTCGGCGCGGACGCCGACGTGCTGACGTGCATCAAGTCCGGGGACGACGTCGGCACGGGCAAGGCGAAATCCGCGGCCGGTTACGCGACGCTGTCCGGGCTCAACGCCAACTCGACCCCGTTCGTGTGGGACGGCACCGCGTCGGTGAACTACTCCGACCCGACCTGGCTGACCAAGCTTCTCGGGTAGCGGGCGATGATCGATGACACCCGGGCCAGCGACAACGACCGCAACCGGACCTGCGAGGCGCTCGACGCGGCGCTCGGCGACGGTCAGTTGTCGACCGAAGAGCACCGCGAGCGGGTAAGCGCCGCCACCAGGGCCACGACGCTGCGCGAGCTGCGGTCGCTGGTGGCCGACCTGCAGATCCACCCGGCCGCCGAGCGAGCTCCGTCGTCACCCGCGGGAATCAACAGGCGCCGGGCCGGGATTGCCGCGGCCGTCGCGCTGGTGCTGATCGGCGGCGGCATCGCCTGGGGACTGCAACGCGACACCCCTTCGGCCCCGGCGCCATCCGCCGCCCCGAGTGCGGCCCCCAGCAGCTCCGCGGCCATGACCACCACCCCGACGCCTCCGCCGCCACAGCTGTTGAGCCTGAGCGGGGTGAGCGGCGTGCTGGCGCAGATGCGGACGCAGTTCGGCGACACGCTGGGTTACCAGCTGAACATCTACCAAACCCAGGTCGTGGTCATGCGTCCGGACACCGCGAACCCCCAGAAGGTGGTGAGTTGGCTGGGCCGCGACGGCAATTGGGCCAGCGTCGGCCCCGAGAACGCGGTGTCCTCCCGCTTGGTGGTCGGTGACCTCAGCAAGTTCGACGTGCAGGCGGTCGTCGACGTCGTGCAGCAGGCGCCGCAGACCCTGCACATCTACGACGCCAACCGGATCTTCCTGGCGATCGAGTCCCGCAAGGACGGCGGCTTGCACCTACAGATCAGCGTCAGCGACGGGGCCCTCAGCGGCACCATCGTGCTCGCCCCGGACGGCACCGTCACGCAGGTCGCTCCCCCCGTGCACTGATCGCGGCGGCCCGCCGTCGCGCGGCCGACGTCTGCCGGGTCGATGTTGTACGTTTCTGCGGTGAGATCGGTGTGCGCTCACCGCCACGGTCCGTCGACGGGAGGCACTCGATGACCGGCGGCCAGGGCTCGCGGGTGGGGACGATGTTCGGCCCCTACCACCTCAAGCGCCTGCTCGGCCGCGGCGGGATGGGCGAGGTCTACGAGGCCGAGCACACCGTCAAACAGTGGACGGTGGCGCTCAAGCTGATGTCGCACACGTTCAGCCAGGATCCGGTGTTCCGCAAGCGAATGGAACGCGAGGCGCGGATCACCGGCCGGCTGCTGGAGCCGCACGTGGTGCCCATCCACGACTACGGCGAGATCGACGGGCAGCTGTACCTGGAGATGCGCCTCATAGAGGGCATCGACCTGGGCAGCCTGCTGGAACGGGAGGGCCCGCTGCCGGCGTCGCGGGCGGTGGCCATCGTCCACCAGGTCGCCGCCGCCCTGGACGCCGCGCACGCCGCCGGGGTGACCCACCGCGACGTCAAACCGCAGAACATCCTGATCACCGGCGACGACTTCGCCTATCTCGTCGACTTCGGCATCGCCAGCGCCAAGTCCGACGAGAAGCTCACCCAACTGGGCACCGCCGTCGGCACCCTGAAATACATGGCGCCCGAACGGTTTTCGAGTGAAGAGGTGACGCCCCGCGCCGACGTCTACGCGCTGGCCTGTGTGCTCTACGAGTGCCTGACCGCGACCCCGCCCTACCCCGCCGACAGCACCGGCATGCTGGTCAGCGCCCACCTGATGCAACCCATTCCCAAACCGAGCGAACAAGGCTCGGGGGTGAGCCCGGCGTTCGACGCCGTGATCGCAGGCGGCATGGCCAAAACCCCGATCGAGCGCTACCCGACCGCCGGCGCCCTCGCCGAGGCGGCGCACCGCGCGCTCAGCAGCCCGGAACGCCAACGCGCCGAGACCATCCTGCGCGACAGCGAAATCGTCTCTCCCGCAATCGGATTACAGCACCGTTCCGCACCGCCCAAGCGCAACCGCTGGCCGATCGTGGCCGCCGCAGTGGTGGCCGTCGTCGCCGTCTGCGCAGTCGGAATCTGGCTTGCGCTGAAACCGTCCGGCCAGCGGCACGCCAAGGCGACGGTCGCGAAAACCCCACCGCCGTCATCCGCCGCCCCCGACGACCAACAGGCCCGGCTGATCAGCCTGCTCCCGCCCGGCTACCTGGCCGGCACGTGCACGCCCGCCACCCCGGAGTCGGGCAGCATCTGGGTGCACGCGGTCGCGATGGTGACCTGCGGGCAGAACACCCAGCCCGGCGGCCCCAGTCACGCCACCTACGGGCTGTTCGCCACGCCCAACAAGCTGAAGAAGGCCTTCAACGACGACATCGCCAACGTCAACCTGGTGAACTGCCCCGGCGAGGGACGCTCACCCGTCAGCTGGCACTACGACCAGACCCCCAACGACATGGCCGGCCTGATCGCCTGCGGCAGCTACAACAACCACCCGAACGTGATCTGGACCAACGACGAGAAGCTCATGCTCAGCGACGTCTCCGGCGACCCCGCCACCGTCGAGGACCTGCACACCTGGTGGGACGCCTACGGCTGACCCGTGAGGTCCAGCGCGAGATCCCACTGTCCGCCCGCTGGCTGCGGGGTACGCTCACCCGGACCGGCCTAAAGGGGTGCCACATGGTGCTTTTCACGCTCTTCGGTTCGCCGTACGCTCGCCCCCTGTCAAGCAATTCCCGCCGGATCTCAATTCAAGGAAAGGAATGTCGTGCCTGGCTGGTGGATTTTGGCGATCCTGTTCTTCCTGGCGGCGATCGCGGCCCTCACCGCGAGCGCCTTGCTCGGCAGCAAGACGAGGTTGACGTGGTGGGCGATCACGGCGAGCGCCGCTTTGTTCGGCGTGATCTTCACGCTGATCAGCGCCTACGACCGGGTAGACACCCGCAACGTCGGAATCATCACCGAATTCGGCAAGCCGGTGGGGGTGCACGGCGCGGGGATCGTCTGGCATGCGCCGTGGCGCAAGGTCAGTGAGCTCTCGGAAGCGATCCAGTTGCAGGCGTTTGAATCCAACAGCTACGACGACGCCAGCCAGGGCAAAGGTGCGAACAACAACCCGGCGGCCATCAACGTCCGGCTGGCCAACAACTCCACCGCCTACGTCGATGAAAACCTGAACTGGCGGCTGCGCGAGGGTGCCGCCCCCAAGCTGTTCCAGGATTACGGCGGGGCCAACGTATTCCAGACGATCAAAGAGCAATTGGTGGACCGGCAGGCCCAAGTCGCGTTGTCCAAGGTGTTCGCGACGTTCAACCCGCAGGTCATGCTGGCGGCCGCGGCGAACGCGCCGGGCGGGGCGACGCAAATGCCCGCGCCGGCCCAGGGCGCGGACTTACCCGCGATGGCCGCCCAGGTCAAAAAGGACCTGCAGGACGCGGTGGGCTCCGAGATCGAGATCCTCGACGTCCGGATTCCGAGGATCTTCTATGACCAGCCGACCCAGCAACGGATCGATGCCTACAACCAGAAGGTTCAGGAGACGATCAACGCCCAGCAGGACGTCAAGACCGCCGAGCAGAATCGGTTGGCCGCCGAGCAGCGCGCCAACCAGCCGCCACCGGATCTGCGGATCGCGATCTTCAACTGCCTGAACGACCAGGTCAAGAACGGGCGCGACCCGGCTGGGTGCTGGGGTCAGATCGGTGGTCAGCCGCTGGTGCAGGTGCCGCGTTGAACCCGTTGGCGCTGAAGGCCTGCAGTGCAACACGACTTGGCGGGTGAACTCGTCTCTCAGAGGATGTAGAGCATCTCCTGGTAGGTCGGCAGCGGCCACAGGTCGTCGGCCACAACGCCTTCCAGCGCGTCGGCGGCGGTACGCACCGCGTCCATCGCCGGCAGCAGCGCCGCCTGGGCGTGCTTGGCCTCCTCGAGCGCCGATTCCGCCGAATGCTCGGACAGCGCCGCCCTGAGCGTCGTCAGCGCGGCGGTGAGGTCGTTCAGCGGGGCCGAAACCGCTTCCAGCGCGGCCGTGTTCGGCTCCACCCCGGCGGCCTTCAACGTCGCGACGTTTCCGGCCAGCTCGGTCTGGTAGCGCAGCGCGGCGGGCAGGATGACCGTCGTACCGATCTCCAGGGCCAGCTTCGCCTCCACACCGATCGTGAGCGCGTACTGCTCGAGCCGGACCTCGTAGCGGCTGTGCAGCTCGCGTTCGTTGAAAACCCCGTACTTCTCGAAGACTTCGACCGATTCCGGCTTGATGAGTTCCGGAATGGCGTCCAGCGTCGTCTTGAGGTTGGGCAATCCGCGCTCGGCCGCCTCGATCTGCCAGTTCTCCGAATACCCGTCGCCGTTGAACACGACCGCGCCGTGATCGGTGATGATCTCGGTGAGCAGCTTCTGCACCGCGGCGTCGAAGTCCTCGCCGGCCTCGACCGCCTTTTCCAAAATCGTTGCGATGTAGTCGAACGAGTCGGCCATGATCGTGTTGAGGACGATCATCGGCACGGCGACCGTCTGCCCCGAGCCCGGCGCCCGGAACTCGAACCGGTTGCCGGTGAACGCGAACGGGCTGGTGCGGTTCCGGTCGCCGGGATCGGTCGGCAGCGGCGGCAGGGTGTCGACGCCGATGATCATGGTGCCCTTGCCCTTTGACGACGTGGCCGCCCCCTTGGCGATCTGCTCGAACACGTCGGCGAGCTGCTCGCCGAGGAAGATCGAGATGATCGCGGGCGGCGCCTCGTTGGCGCCCAGCCGGTGGTCGTTGGTGGCCGAGGCGACCGAAACGCGAAGCAGGCCGGCGAACTTGTGGACGGCGCGGATCACCGCGGCGCAGAACACCAGGAATTGGGCGTTCTCGTGTGGCGTGTCGCCGGGCACCAGCAGCGAACCCAGCTCGGCGTTGCCCACCGAGAAGTTGACGTGCTTGCCCGAGCCGTTGACGCCGGCGAACGGCTTCTCGTGGAAAAGGCACTCCATGCCGTGCTTTTTGGCCAGCGTCTTGAACACCGTCATCAGCAGCTGCTGGTGGTCGGAGGCGATGTTGGCCCGCTCGAACATCGGGGCCACCTCGAACTGCCCGGGGGCGACCTCGTTGTGCCGGGTCTTGGCCGGGATGCCGAGTTTGAACAGCTCCCGTTCGGTGTCCATCATGAAGCCGAGCACCCGTTCGGGCACCGACCCGAAGTAGTGGTCGTCGAATTCCTGGCCCTTGGGCGGCTTGGCGCCGAACACCGTCCGCCCGGCGTTGATCAGGTCGGGCCGCGCCAGGAAGAAGTGCCGGTCGACGAGGAAGTACTCCTGCTCCGGCCCGCAGAACGACACCACCTTGTTGAGGTCCTTGTGGCCGAACAGCGTCAGGATGCGTTCGGCGTGGATGCCCATCGCCTGCTGGCTGCGCAGCAGCGGCGTCTTGTAGTCGAGCGCCTCACCGGTCATCGAGACGAACACCGTCGGGATGCACAGCGTGTTGCCGTTCGGGTTCTCCAGCACGTAGGCGGGGCTGGTCACGTCCCAACCGGTGTAGCCGCGCGCCTCGAAGGTGCTGCGCAGCCCGCCCGACGGGAAGCTGGAGGCGTCCGGCTCGCCCTGGATCAGGGTCTTCCCGGCGAACTCGGCGAGGGTCTGCCCATCGGAGACGGGCTCGAGGAAGCTGTCGTGCTTCTCGGCGGTCAGCCCGGTCATCGGGTAGAAGACGTGCGCGTAGTGGGTAGCGCCCTTCTCGAGCGCCCAATCCTTCATCGCGACCGCGACCGCATCGGCGACCGCGGGGTCCAGCTTGGCGCCCTTGTCGATGGTCGCCACGATCGACTTGTACACCGCCTTGGGCAGCCGCGCCTGCATCTCCGCCTTGGTGAAGACGTTGGACCCGAAGATCTCCCCGGGCAGCTCGCCCGGGACGAAGCTGACGGCGGGGGGAACGTATCCCTCGACATTGTTGATCGCCTGAAGGCGGACCGCGTTACCGCTCAATGGAATTCCTATCGCTGATTGGGCCCCCGTCTGGTGGACCGACTCACACTAGGAACTTCCGATGGCGAATTTGTTACGCGCGCGTCACCGGTATCGCCGCGATGGTTTCAAACAGAAGACGGCCCGCGGTCGCCGGCCTCGGTGTCGTCCACCGTCAACGGCAGGGCGAGCTCTTCCAGCGGGCGCCGTTCGGCGGCGATCCCGAGCCGCAATTCGACCAGGCCGGCGATCGCCATGACCGCGGCGCCCGTCAGGAACGACCACATCACCTGCCCGCGTTCCCCGGAGTTGATCAGCTGCCCGAACAGCAGCGGGCCGGTGATGCCGCCGATCGCGGTCCCCACCGCGTAGAAGAACGCGATCGCCAGCGCCCTGGTCTCCATCGGGAAGATCTCGCTGACCGTCAGGTAGGCCGCGCTGGCGCCCGCCGACGCCAGGAAGAACGTGACCGCGAGGACGCCGATGAACGCCCAGACGCCGCCGGTCTGGGTCACGAACAGGATGGCGAGGGCGACGGCGACGACGGCGGAGCCGATGTAGGTGGCCGTGATCATCGGCTTGCGGCCCACGGTGTCGAAGAGGTGGCCGAGCGCCAGCGGACCGACGAAATTGCTCAGCGCCCACAGGATGAAGAACAGCGGCACCTTCCCCGACGGCACGCCGTAGAACCCGCTCAACAGCGTGCCCAGATTGAACGTCACGCCGTTGTAGAGGAATGCCTGCCCGGTGAACAACGCCAGCCCCAGGATCGCGCGCTGCGGGTAGAGCCTGAAGGCGACCCGGGCGATTTCGCGGAACGAGATCGTTTCGCGCTGACGGATTTTGAGCCCGCGCCCGTGCGGCTCGGGCAGGGGTTCACCGGTCTCGCGCCGCACCGCCTCCTCGATCTCGCCGACGACCCGCTCGGCCTCCTCGTCGCGGCCGTGGATGAACAACCACCGCGGGCTCTCGGGGACGTTGCGCCGGACGAGGAGCACGAAGATGCCGAAGATGGCGCCGACGCCGAAGGCCAGCCGCCAGCCGATGTTGGGCGCGAAGTTCGACGTGTCGAGCAGGACGAGCGCGCCGGCCGCCCCGGCCGCCGAACCGAGCCAGTAGGTCCCGTTGATGATCAGGTCGACGCGGCCGCGCAGGCGGGCGGGGATCAACTCGTCGATGGCCGAATTGATCGCGGCGTATTCGCCGCCGATGCCGGCCCCGGTGAAGAACCGCGCGACGAAGAAATACCAAGGGGCGAAGGCGAATGCGGTCGCGACGGTGGCGGCCAGGTAGACCGCCAAGGTGAGCATGAACAGGTTGCGCCGCCCGAAGCGGTCCGTCAGGTGGCCGAAGAACAGCGCGCCCAGGCACGCCCCGGCGATGTAGAACGCGGCCGCCATGCCGATCTGCGCGGCGTCGAGGTCGATGCCGCTGCCCTTCTCCGTGAGGCGTGCGGACACGTTGCCCACCATCGTGACCTCGAGCCCGTCCAGGACCCACACCCCGCCCAGCCCGATGACGACGCGCCAGTGGAATCGCGACCACGGCAGCCTGTCCAGGCGCGCGGGCACGTGGGTGGTGATGGTTCCGGTTTGCACGCTTCCGCTCATCTGGCTCCTATCCGGGTGGCTTCAGAAGTACCCAAGCGAGGCGCTTCGCACGCCTCAGCCGCGGTCGGCGCGCGACTCCTCGGGAGTCCAGGCTTGCGGCTGGCCCGGGTGGCCGGGGAACAGGAAGTCGATGAAGGCCGCGGCCGTGGGCTGAGGTTCGTGGTTGGCCAGCCCGGGCCGTTCGTTGGCTTCGATGAAGGCGTACTCCGCGCCGGTGACGTCGGGCACCAGCAGGTCGATGCCCGTCACGGGGATGCCGATGGCCTCGGCCGCCGTGACCGCGACCCGGCACAGTTCGGAGTTCACCACGGCGGTGACGTCGTGGATGGTGCCGCCCTGGTGCAGGTTGGCGGTGCGGCGGACGCGCAGGCGGGCGCCCTGGGGCAGCACGTCGTCCAGCGTCCAGCCCGCCTCGGCGACCGTCGACTCGGTGAGGTCGTCGAGCGGGATGCGGGATTCCCCTCCGGTGGCCGCGGAGCGCCGCCGGCTTTCGGCCGCGATCAGGTCGCGGATGCTGTGCTCGCCGGTGCCGATGATCTCGGGCGGCATCCGCAGCGCGGCGGCGACCACCCGGCCGTCGATCACCACCAGCCGCAGGTCGTCGCCCTGCACCCGCTGTTCGATCAGCACGTCCGGGTATTGCTGACGGGCCCGGGCCAGGGCGGCGGCCAGCTCTTCGGGACCGTTCTCGGCGGTCACGCCGACGGTGATGCCCTTGCCCTGCTCGCCGCGGGTCGGTTTGACGACGACCTCGCCGACCTCGGTGAGGAAGTTGTAGTCGCCCTCGTCGAAGGTGGCCAGGCGGGCGCGGGGCACCGTGATGCCCGCCTCGGAGACCAGGCGGCGGGTCAGGCGCTTGTCGTCGCAGCGGCACATGGCCACCGCCGAGGTGTATTCGGACAGCGATTCGCGGGTGACGACGCTGCGGCCGCCGTGGGTGAGGCGCATCTCGCCGGTTTCGGCGTCGAGCACCTCGACCCAGATGCCGCGGCGCAGCGCCTCGTCGGCAATGATCCGGGCGTAGGGGTTGAGGTCGTCGACCGTCTCGGGCGGCGGGCTGAACAGCGGCTCGTTGATCGCGTTCTTGCGCTTGATCGCCAGCACCGGGACCCGGACGAAGCCCAGCTTCTCGTACAGGCCGATGGCCGCGGCGTTGTCGTGCGCGACGGACAGGTCCATGTAGGCGCGGCCCGCGCTGCGGAAGCGCTCCGCCAGCGCGCGGGTGAGGGCCGCGCCGATGCCGGGCAGCCCGGCCGCCGGGTCGACGGCCAGGGTCCACAGGCTCGACCCCTGCTCGGGATCGTCGAACAGCAACTCGTGGTCGACGCCGGTGACGGTGCCCACCACGGCGCCGTCCGTATCGCGCACGGCCAGCAGGTAGGTCACCGCGGGGACATTGAGGTGGTTGTTCCAGATCACGTCGACGCCGGCCGGGACCATCCCGCACCGCACGTAGACGCGGTTCATCGCGTCGGCGTCGACCGGGTCGTTCAGCGTGCGCACGGTCACGCCGACCGGCGCCGGGTCCTCCGTCTTCTTCGCGTCGGCGAAGCGCAGCCGATAGGTGTGGCTGGGGTCGATGAACAGCTCGGTCGGCGCTTCGGCGACGACCACGTGGGATTCGCGGGCGTAGATGCAGATGTCGCGGCGACCGGGCCCCTCCCGGCGCAGCGCCTCGACCAGTTGGCGGGCGTCGGCGAAGGTCTGGCCGAAAATCAGCCGGCCCCAGCCCAATTCGAGCTCGACATCCTTGGCCATCGCCTCCACCAGCTCCGGCGGCGAGGCGTCGTGCAGGCCCATCGTGATCGCCTCGGTGTGGTCGCCAGAGGGATCGGTTTCGGTCATGCCACCGGACCCGTGATGCCGTGCCGCTGCAGCCACAGTTCGAGCAGGGCGATCTGCCAGAGCTCGTTGCCGCGCAGCGGGGTCAGCTTGCCGTTGGGGTCGGCCAGGAGCGCGTCGACCGCCTCGGTGCGAAACAGGCCGCGCTCCTTGGCCACCGGCGCGTAGAGGGCGTCGCGCACCATGTCGAGGTAGGGCCCCTCGAGGTGGGTCAGCGCCGGAACCGGGAAGTAACCCTTGGGCCGGTCGATGACCTCCGATGGAATCACCCGTCGCGCGGCCTGTTTGAGGACGCCCTTGCCCTCGTGGGCGATCTTCAGCTCCGGCGGGCAGGTCGCCGCCAGCTCCACGAGCTCGTGGTCGAGGAACGGGACCCGACCCTCCAGGCCCCAGGCCATGGTCATGTTGTCGACCCGTTTCACCGGGTCATCCACCAGCATGACGGTGGTGTCCAGCCGCAGCGCGCGATCGACGCCCGTCTCGGCGCCGGCGCGCGCGAAGTGCTCTGTGACGAAGCGCTCGCTGGGGTCATCCGGGGCCATGATGCCCGGGCCCAGCAGACCCGCCATTTCGGCGGAATCGCGGTCGAAGAACGCGCCGCGGTACTCGGCGACCGAGCCTTCCAGCGACGCCGCGGCCGGCGAGCCCATCGGCGGGTACCAGTGGTAGCCGGCGAAGACCTCGTCGGCGCCCTGGCCGGACTGCACGACCTTCACGTGCCGCGCCACTTCCTGGCTGAGCAGGTAGAAGGCGACGCAGTCGTGGCTGACCATCGGCTCGCTCATCGCGCCGATCGCCCCGTCGAGCGCGGGCAGCATCCGCTCGGTTCCGATGCGGATCTGGTGGTGGTCGGTTTCGAAGCGCCGGGCGATGATGTCCGACCACCGGAACTCGTCGCCCTCGACGCCACCGGCCGACTCGAAGCCGATGGAGAAGGTCATCAGGCCGTGCTGGCCGGCCTCGGCGAGCAGGCCGACGATCAGGCTGGAGTCGACACCGCCGGACAACAGGCAGCCGACCGGCACGTCGGCGACCAACCGGCGCTTGACCGCGACGCGGAGCGCGTCCAGCACCGCCTCTTCCCAGTCGGTTTCCGACCAGGCGGCGCGGTCGTCGTGCCGGGTGAAGTCGGGGGTCCAGTAGGTGGTGATGGTGCGCCGGCCGTCGGGCTCGATCGCGACGAGCGACGCGGGCGGCACCTTGCGGACCCCGCGCAGGATGGTCAGCGGCGCCGGGACCACCGAGTGGAAGGTCATGTAGTGGTGCAGGGCGACCGGGTCGATGCGGGTGTCCACGCCGCCGCCGGCCAACAGCGCCGGCAGGGCCGAGGCGAACCGGATCCGGTGGCTGTCCTCGGTCAGGTAGAGCGGCTTGATCCCCAGCCGGTCCCGGCCCAGCAGCACCCGGCCGCTGTCGCGCTCGACGATGGCGAAGGCGAACATGCCGTGCAGGTGGCTGACGAAGTCATCGCCCCAATGCCGGTAGGCCTTGATGAGGACCTCGGTGTCGCTGTGCGAGAAGAACCGGTAGCCGTGTCCGGTGAGTTCGCGGCGCAACTCCTTGTAGTTGTAGATGCAGCCGTTGAAGGCGATGGCCAGGCCCAGCTCCGAGTCGACCATCGGCTGGGCGCCGGCTTCGCTGAGATCGATGATCTTGAGCCGACGATGACCGAGCGCGACGCGCCCCTGTGACCAGGTGCCGGACGCGTCCGGGCCCCTCCGGGTCATCACGGCGGCCATTGCGGACACCGCTGCTACGTCGGGCACCTGCCCGTCGAGCCTTACCTCCCCGGTGACTCCGCACACTCCTTGGACCATACCGAAGGCGGTTGCCGCGCGCCCGAACGGCCACTGTGAAATGCGTCGTCGCGGGCTGCGGGGCGCCTTGGGAGGTGAAACCGCCGCCGGCCCTCGGGTCCCGAGCAAACAAGCGCACCGGAGAACCGCTTTTTGGTTGCGACGCTCCCCCGCCTGTTAATTGTTGGTTGCGCTCTGCTCTCGTGTTTCGCCCCGCGCGCACCGCCATTCGCATCCGCCCGGTCGCATGGTTCGATGGTGACGAGATCGAAGATGTTGTAAGACAACCGGTTTCGGTGGGATTCCCGCGGCGACCGCTCGGCGCGTTGCGGCGACGACCCTGACTTCAGGGCCGGTTCGTGTGAGGTGGTGGGCTCAGCGGCGCCGAGAAAGATGCGCCGGTTCTGGTTACGGTGCAGCCACCCTGATGACACCCCGTCGTCACTTTGAGGAAGTCCGTGAGAGCCGAATGAATGCGCATGCCGGGATGTGGCGGGCGGTCGGTGCGGCGGCCGCGGGGGCCGCAGTGTATTTCGCCGCGCCCGCTTCGGCCGATCAAATCGACGATTCATTCCTCGCGGAGATTCAGCGGAACGGGATCGTCTTCACCGATCGTGGGGCCGCGATCACGGCGGGGCACAACATGTGCGCCGGACTCGACAAGGGCAAGTCGCCAACCTCGTTGGTGCTCAACGTCGTACGGGCCACCGACCTGTCGGCACACGAGGCCGGCTACCTGCTCGGCGCTTCCGTGGCCTCGTATTGTCCCCAGCACCGGGCCACCATCGGCAATTAGCGCGGCCCGGTCACCCGGCGCGCTCGCCGGGCAGCTTGTCGTCCCGAGCGCCATGCTGACCGCCGTGGGCCAGTTCGAGCCGGCGTTCCGCGAGGACCAGCAGATGCCTGAGCCGTTGGCCGTACAGGCCCACCGATTCCGCGGTCAGCATGTCGTCGTGGCCGCAGTCGATCGAGTAGGTGAGGATCTCACCGGAGACATGGGGCCGCCAGGACCGCGACAGGAACGCGCCGCGCTCGGCGTCGTCCCGCGCTGCGGAGACGACGGTGATGTCCCCGTTGAAGACCCGCGGGCGGTGGGACCGGTACCGCTCGACGTTCTTACGCAGGTTGTGGGTGAGCAGTTCGAAAAGCCGCTGGGATGACGAGGTCTCGGCCATCACCTGTTGCTCACCCAGGTCGTCGTCCGGCGAGGCGACGCCGTCGTCGATGGCGGGTTGGGCGTCGAGCAGGATCAGGCGGGCGACGACGCATCCGCGGCGCTGGAGTTCGACCGCGAGTTCGTGGGCGACGACGCCGCCGAACGACCAGCCGAGCAGGTTGTAGGGCCCGGCCGGGTACGCCTCCTGCACTCGATCGGCGTAGGTCTTTGCCATCTCCCGGATCGACCGGGGGTCGGCCTCGCGCTCGACCTGTTGGATCCCGATGATCGGGCAGTCCAGGTAGGTGCCGAGGACCTGATACGGCCAACTGACGCCGCCCGCGGGATGGATGCAGAACACCGGAACGCCTGCGCCCTGCTTCAAGGTCTGCACCGGGACGATCTCGTCGTCGGCGGCCGTGTCCGTGCCCAGGCGCCGGCTCAGGTCCCGCACCGTGGGCGCGTCGAACAGGGTGCGCACCGCCAGGTCGACGGCCAGCGCGCTGTTTACCGTGGCGATCAACCGCATCGCGGAGATGCTGTCGCCGCCCAGGTCGAAGAAGGAGTCGTCGACGCCGACCCGCTCGACACCGAGCACCCGGGCGAAGATGCCGGCGAGGATCTCCTCGCTGGCGCTGGACGGGGCCCGGTAGCCGCGGCCGCTGTACTCCGGTGCGGGCAGGGCGCGGGTGTCCAGCTTGCCGTTGGGGGTGAGCGGCAGCGCGTCGAGCGCGAGCACGGCCGCCGGGACCATGTAGACCGGGAGCCGTCCCGCGAGCGCGGTGCGCGCCTCGGCCGGGTCGGCCGTTCCGGTGACGTACCCGACCAGCCGTTTGTCGCCGGGGCGGTCCTCGCGCGCGATCACCGCCGCCTGGTCGACGCCGTCGAGCCGGGCCAGCGCGGCCTGGACCTCGCCCAGTTCGATGCGGTACCCGCGGATCTTCACCTGCTCGTCGGCGCGGCCGACGTACACCAGCTGACCGTCGGCGCCCCAGAGCACCAGGTCGCCGGTGCGGTACATCCGTGTCCCGGGCCCACCGAACGGGCACGCCACGAATCGCGACCCGGTCAGGCCCGACCGCCCGGCGTAGCCGGTGGCCACGCCCGTGCCGGCCACGTACAGCTCGCCGACCACCCCGGGCGCCACCGGGCGCAGCCAGGCGTCGAGTGCGAACAATCCCGCGCCCGCCACCGGCGAACCGATCGGCGGTGGCCCCGAGCCCGCCGCGAGCGGCGCGCTGATGGCCACGCACATCGTGGTCTCCGTCGGGCCGTAGGCGTTGACCATCACCCGGCCCGGTGCCCAGCGATCGACCACCTCGGCCGGGCAGGCCTCGCCGGCCATCACCAGCGCCACCGATTCCAGCCCCGCCGGATCCAGTGTCGCCACCGCCGACGGCGTCTGGGTCAGCACGGTGACCCCTTCCTCGATCAGCAACGCGCGGAAGTCATCCGGCGAGCGCACCACCGACTCGGGCACCACCACCACGCGCCCTCCGCGCAGCAGCGGCGCGAAGATCTCCCACACCGACACGTCGAAGGCATAGGAGTGGCACTGCGTCCATACGCCGGGGTTGGGCAGGCCGGCGTCTAGCGAGCCGATCAGCCCGGTCACGTTGCGATGCGTGACCGCCACGCCCTTGGGCACCCCGGTGGTGCCCGAGGTGTAGATCACGTAGGCGACGTCATCGGCCGCGGGCGCCGGCGGCGGGGTGGGCGGATAGCCGTCGATCGACGGGTCCTCGATGTCGACGACCCGCACGTCGCGCTCGTCCAGCCGCGACCGCAATCCCCCGGTGGTGACCGCGGCGACCGGCGCCGCGTCCGCAAGCATGAATCGGATCCGCGCGCCCGGGGCGGCCGGGTCGATCGGCAGGTATGCCGCGCCCGTCTTGAGCACCGCCAGGATCGCCACGATCGCCTGGGCCGAACGCGAGAAGAGCAGGGCCACAGACTGTCCCGGCCCGGCGCCCTCGGCGATGAGCAGGCGCGCCAACCGGTTCGAGGCCTCGTCCAGTTCCCGGTAGCTCATGGACAGGTCGTCCCAGCCGATCGCCACGGCGTCCGGCTGGTGTGCCGCGTGCGCGCCGAACAGGTCCACGATCGACGCAGCGGCCGGCGCCGGACGGGTGAGGGCGGCCCGGTTGCCGAGCGCGTCCAGGTGGGCCCGCTCCGGCGAGTCGAGCAGGTCCAGCGCGGACAGCCGCCGGGTGGGGTCGGTGCTCATGGCCACCAGCACCCGCTCCAGCCGCTTGGTCAGCGAGTCGATGGTGTGGGCGTCGAAGACGCCGGCGTCGTACTCCACGCGGAGGCCGAGCCGGTCCCCGGCCAGCGCGGCCTGGATCGTCAGCGGGTAGTGATTGCGTTCGAAGACGTTGAAGTCGGTGATGGACAGCTGGTGGTTGACCGCCATCGCGGACGTTTCCAGCGGATAGTTCTCGTAGGCGAACAGCGTGTCGAAGAGCTTGTCGTGACCGGTCATTCGGTGGATCTCGCTCAGCGACAGGTGCTCGTGCTCCAAGGTGTCGTTGTGTGCGCGCTGCAGCTGCTCGAGCAGGTCCGCGGTGCTGGTGGCCGGGGTGAGGCGGGCGCGCACCGGGATCGTGTTGATCAACAGGCCCACCATCGACTCGGCGCCGACCACGTCGGCCGAGCGGCCGGAGACCGTGGTGCCGAATGCGACGTCGTAGTTGCCCGTCAGCCAGGTCAGCAGTTGCGCCCACGCGGCCTGCAGCACCGTGCTGACGGTGCTCTGACAGGACCGGGCCAGCTCGCCGAGCGCGCGGGTGGTCTCGGCCGACACCGAGAATGTCGCAAGAACCCGGGCGCCCAGCTCCAGCTGGTGCGGCGGCCCGACCAGCGTCGGGGTGTCGAAGCCGGCGAGCACCTCGCCCCACGCCGCCCGGGCGGCGCCGAGGTCGCGATCGGCCAGCCACGTGACGAATCGGCGATACGGCGCCGGCGGGCCCAGCCGCTGTCCGGTGAGGCCGGCGAACGTCTCGTTCACCAGGATCGGCACGGACCAGCCGTCGAGCACGATGTGGTGAATGGTGAGTACCAGCCGGTGGCGGTCCCCGGCGGTGCGGATCATCGCGACCCGGAAGGCCGGCTGGTCGGCCAGGTCGTAGACGGCGGCGCGTTCGGCGGCGCAGAGCTCGCCGACCCGCTCGTCGGTGGCGTCGCCGGCGTCGAGCTCGACGTAGCGCCACGCCATCGCCGGTTTCGCGGGAATGACCTGGATCGGCTCGTCGAACTCCTCGGAGAATCGGGCGACCAGGTGCGGGTGCCGGTCCACCACCGTCTGGACCGCGGCGCGCAGCCGGTCGGGGTCGAGCGGGCCGCTCACGCTCATGTCCAGCTGCACCACATACAGGTCGTCCCCGCGGGCCCGGGTGGTGGTGGCGTGGAACAGCAGCCCCTGCTGCAGCGGGGTCAGCGGCAGCACGTCGGCGACCGGGTTGCGCCGCTCGAGCTCGTCGATCTGCTGCTGGGCCAGCCGGGCGGGCAAGATGTCCGACGGGGTCAGCCCGCCGCCCCCGGCTCGCACGTGGGCGCAGATGCCGGTCAGCGCCTCGAACCAGAGCCGGCTCAGCCTGGTGACCTGTTCGCGGTCCAGGGCCGACGGCGCCCACGTCCAGTTGGCGTGCAGCCGCGGGCCGGCCTCGGTGTCGGCGGTGCCCGCGTTGAGGTCCACGGTGTGCATCAGCGGCATCGGCACCGCCGTGCTGGTGCCGGTGATCGCCGAGCCGTCCCGCGAGATCCGCCACAGCTCGTCGGACATCTCGGCCGCCGCCCCGCCCAACCGGCCCAGGTAGTTGAAGCCGATCGTCGGGTCGGAGCCGTCCAGGTCGACCTCTGCGTTCAGGTAGCGCAGCAGCCCGTAGGTGAGCGGGTCGGGCAGCGCCCGCAACTGTTCCTTGGCCCGCTTGAGCACCGCGCCCAGCGCGGGAGCTCCGGAAAGCACTTGCGCCCAAGGCAATTCGTCTATCGACAACGACACCGGGTACTTGGTGGTGAACCAGCCGACGGTGCGCGAAAGGTCCGCGCCGGCGGCGAGCTCCTCATGGCGCCCGTGGCCCTCGACGTCGATGCCCACCGGGGCTCCGTCGCTGCCCAGGAACTGCGCCCACGCCAGCGCGTAGCCGATCAGCAGGATGTCGTTGACCCCGGCGTGGAACGCCGCCGGCGCCTCGCCGAGCAGGATGCGGGTGGTCCCCACGTCGAGTTCCACCGACAGGTGCTCGGCGGTCTCGTAGGTGTCGGTCTCGGGCCGGACCGGGGGCAGCGCGGGCGGGGTCGCCGCGATCCGCCGCCAGGCGTCGGCCCGCCCGATCACGGCCGGGGCGTACGCGTGCTCGCTCAGCAGAGCGGCCCAGCGGGCGAACGACGTGCCGCCCGGCGGCAACGCCACCTGCTGCCCGGCGCGACGCTGGGCCCACGCGATGTTCAAGTCCTCCAACAGGATTCGCCAGGACACGCCGTCGACGGCCAGGTGGTGAATGATCAGCACCAGCTGGCGGGTCGAGGTGCCCCACAGCGCGCTCACCATCACCCCGTCGGCCGGGTCCAGCCGGGACCGCGCCGCCACCACCGCCGCATCGGACAGCGCGTCGACCGTGCGCAGGCGGTCGGCGGCGTCCACCGCTCCCGCCTCGGGCACCGTCAACGACCAGTCGTCGCCGGCCCGCAGCCGCAGCATCGCGTGCCGGTCCAGCAGCGCCTGCAGCACCGCCACCACGTCGGCCTCGGTGACCCCGGCGGGCGCCTCGAGGACCATCGTCTGATTGAACTGGTCGACGGGACCGTGCACGGCCTGCAGCCACCGCATGATCGGGGTCGCCGGCAGTTCCCCTGTGCCCTCGTCGGTCTCGCGGACGTCGCCGACGGCCGCCGCGACCACGCGGGCCAGCCGGGAGACGGTCTGCTCGACGAAGATGTCGCGCGTGCGGCAGGCCAGGCCCGCGGCGCGTGCCCGGGTGACCACCTGCATCGACGAGATGCTGTCGCCGCCCAGGTCGAAGAAGGAGTCGTCGACGCCGACCCGCTCGACGCCGAGCACCTGGGCGTAGATGCCGGCCAGGGTCTCCTCGACCGGGGTGCTCGGGGCGCGGTAGCGGTCGGCGTCGGAGTATTCGGGCGCGGGCAGGGCGCGGGCGTCGAGCTTGCCGTTGGGGGTCAGCGGCAGCGCGTCGACCGCCACGACGGCCACCGGGACCATGTAGGCGGGCAGCCGATCGGCAAGGCGCGCGCGCAGGTCGGCGGGGTCCGCCGCCCCGGTGACGTAACCGACGAGGCGCTTATTGCCGGGCCGGTCCTCGCGGGCGACGACGGCCGCCTGCCGCACCCCCGGAAGCTCGGCCAGCGCCGCCCGGATTTCGCCGAGCTCGATGCGGTAGCCGCGAATCTTGACCTGTTCGTCGGCGCGCCCCAGGTACTGCAGCTGCCCGTCGGCGCCCCAGCGGACCAGGTCGCCGGTGCGGTACATGCGCGCCCCGGGGCCGCCGAACGGGCAGGCGACGAACCGCGACGCCGTCAGCCCCGCCCGTCGCCAGTAGCCGCGGGCGAGGCCGGCGCCGGCCGCGTACAACTCGCCGACCACGCCGGGGGGCACCGGCCGCAGGAATTCGTCGAGCACGAACAGCGCCGCCCCGGCCACCGGGGAGCCGATCGGGACGACGGCGGATCCGGGGGTCAGGGGTGCGCTGATCGCCGCGTACACCGTGGCCTCGGTAGGCCCGTAGGCGTTGATCATCACGCGGTCGCGCGCCCACCGGTCGACCAGCTCGGCCGGGCAGGCCTCGCCGGCCACCACCAGCGCCGCGGACTCCAGCCCGCGTGGGTCCAACACCGTTGCCGCAGAGGGGGTTTGGCTCAGCACGCTGACTCCCTCGGCGACGAGGAGTGCGTGCAGGTCCTCCGGGGACCGGACCACGGCGTCGGGGACCACCACCAGGCGCCCGCCGCGCAGCAGCGCGCCGAAGATCTCCCACACCGACACGTCGAAGCCGTAGGAGTGCCACTGCGACCACACCCCGCCGTCGGGCAGGACCGCGTCCACGGACGCCATCAGCCGGGTCACGTTGCGGTGGCTCACCGCAACGCCTTTGGGCACACCGGTGGTACCCGAGGTGTAGATGAGGTAGGCGATGTCCTCCGCGCTGGGCGCCGGCAACGCGGTGGCGGGCTGGGCGTCGACGGCGGGGTCGACCGCGTCGATGACCGGCACGTCGTGGTCGTCCAGGCGGACAGCCAGCTCGGTGGTGGTGAGCGCCGCGACCGGCGCGGCGTCGGCGAGCATGAAGCCGATCCGGGCCGCGGGGTGCGCGGGATCGATCGGCAGGTAGGCGGCGCCGGTCTTGAGCACCGCGAGGATCGCCACGATCGCCTCGGCCGAGCGGTGGAACAGCAGCGCCACGCATCGTCCCGGCCCGGCGCCGCGGCCGGCCAGCGCATGGGCCAACCGGTTGGCGGCCCGGTCGAGCTCGCCATAGCTCCACGACGAGCCGGCGCAGCTGAGCGCCAACGCATCCGGTGTGCGCGCGACCTGGGCGGCGAACGCCTCGGGAATCGACGCGGGCACGGGGTCCGGCGCGGTGAGCGCCGCCCGGTGGCCGATCGCGTCCAGCCGGGCGTGTTCGCCCGCGTCCAGCAGGTCGACCGACGACACCGACCGGGTCGGTTCGGTGGTCATCGTCGCGAGCACCCGCTGCAGGCGTCCGACCAGCGTCTCGACGCTGTCGGCGTCGAACACGTCGGTACGGAACTCGACCCGCCCGCCGATTCCGGCGGGCTCGTTCGCCTCGGTCCAGCGCTCGGCGAGCGAGAACGTCAGGTCCATGCGGGCGACCTGGGTGTCCAGCGGGATCGAACTGACCCGGACGTCGCCCAGCGCCAGTCCGGTCGCGGGGTCACCGTCCTGGCCGCCGAAGTTCTGCCAGGCCAGCATCACCTGGATCAGCGGGTGATGGGTCAGGCTCCGGGTCGGGTTGAGCCGCTCCACCAGCACCTCGAAGGGCACGTCCTGATGCTCGAAGGCCTCCAGGCTGCGTGTCCGCACCCGGTCCAACAGCTCGGCGAAAGTGGGGTCGCCGCCTAGCTCTTTCAGGTCGACCCGCAGGACCAGGGTGTTGACGAAGAAGCCGACCAGGTGGTCGAGGGCGGGGTCGCGGCGCCCGGCGATCGGGAAGCCGACCGCCACATCGCTGTTCGCGCTGACCTTGGACAGCAGCACCGCCAGGGCGACCTGGACCACCATGAAGCTGGTCGCGTTGTGTTCGCGGGCGACCGCCGTGATCTGCTGCTGCAGGTCGGCCGGCCAGTCGATCGGAACGGTCGCGCCCCGCTGGTCGGCGACCTCGGGATAGGGCCGATCGGTGGGCAGCTGCAGCCGCTCCGGCATGCCGGCCAGGGTCTCTTCCCAGTAGGCCAGCTGACCGGCGATGCGGCTGTCGCGATCCTTCAGGTCGCCGAACTGGTCGCGCTGCCACAGGGTGTAATCGACGTATTGAACCGGCAATTCGGGCCAGCGGGGCGCTTCGCCCGCGCACCGGCTGGCGTACGCGACGCCCAGGTCGGCGGTCAGCGGCCGCAGCGACCACCCGTCGGCGGCGATGTGGTGCACGACGGCGACCAGCACGTGTTCGTCGTCGGCGACGCGGAACAGCCAGGCCCGCAGCGGGATATCGGTCGACAGGTCGAAGGTGTCACGGGCCGCGGCCTTGACGGCCTCGTCCAGCCGGCTCGCCGGCCAGCCGCCGGCGTCGACGACGTGCCAGCCGAAGTCGGCTCGCTCGGCGGGGATGACCACCTGCTGCGGTGTTCCGTCGGGTGCGGTGAAGACGGTCCGCAGGCTCTCGTGGCGGCCCACCACGTCGGCCAGGGCCGCTCCGAGCGCCTGGGCGTCGAGCGGGCCACGCAACCGCATGGCCGCCGCCATGTTGTAAACCGGTGAGGGGCCTTGCAATTGGTCGAGGAACCATAGCCGGCTCTGCGCGAAGGACAGTGGGACCACCGCGGGCCGTGGGCCGGCCACCAACGGCTCGAGCCCCCCGGCGCCCTCACCGATGCGGAGTGCCAGCTGTGCGACGGTGGGGGCCTCGAATACGGCGCGCACCGAGAGGTATTCGTCTAGGTCGGTGTTGACGGCGGCGATCAGTCGCATCGCCGAGATGCTGTCTCCCCCGAGGTCGAAGAACGATTGGTCGATGCCGACGCGGTCGACGCCGAGCACCTGCGCGTAGATGCCCGCGAGGATCTCCTCGGTGGGATTGGTCGGCGCCCGGTAACCCGAGGCCGTGTATTCCGGCGCCGGGAGCGCGCGGGTGTCGAGTTTGCCGTTGACCGTGACGGGCAGCGCCTCGAGCACCACGATCGCGGCCGGGACCATGTAAACCGGTAGCCGCTCGGCCAGTGCGGTGCGGAGTTCGCTGGGGTCGGCGGTGCCGGTGAGGTAGCCCACGAGGCGTTTGTCGCCGGGGCGGTCCTCGCG
>NZ_LZIX01000220.1:0-1567 GCF_001666955.1 Mycobacterium sp. E735
TCCGCCCATCACCAGCAGATCCCCATGCGCCTGCGGCAGCCGCAACGACGGGCCTTTGGCAGGACGCGCGCGCCGCCGCATGGCGAACGTGCGGGTGGCGCCGAGGCTGATGATGGCCACCATGGTGTCCTCGGAGCTGCTGCGGCCGATGGTGTCGCCGTGCCAGGCGACGCTGTCGGAGCCGTCGCGGTAGCAGCACAACCCGACCGTGGTGAACGGCTCGCCGAGTTCGCCGGCGTAGATGTCGTTGAGCCGGCGCCGAAGCCGGGCCAGCAGGGGATGCGGCGGCTCGTCGACCGTGAGGTCGTGGAAACTCACCAGCCGCGGCACGTCGACCACCCGGTCGTACATCTGGCGGCGTTCCTCCCGCCACGGAACCGCGGTCAGGAGCGCGTCGAGCAGGTCGTCGGCTTCGGTGAGCCAGCCGGCGCGGATTTCGATAAAGGCGCCGTCACCGAGTTGCCTGCGCTCGGTGTGCTGGAACAGGGAGCCTTGTACCGCCATCTCCACGGCGCCCAGTCTATCGCACACCCGTTCGAGTGGCCGGGCGCCGGGACGGCCGGGTCCGGCGCCGCTACCGTGGTGGGTGTGGTTGAGCTGGGCACCAATTCCGAGGTGGGAGCGCTGCGCGTCGTCATCCTGCACCGCCCCGGCGGCGAGCTGCGGCGGCTCAATCCGCGCAACATGGATCAGCTCCTCTTCGACGGGCTGCCCTGGGTCGCCCGCGCGCAGGACGAACACGACCAGTTCGCCGAGCTGCTCCGCTCCCGCGGGGTGGAGGTGCTGCTGCTGGCCGACCTGCTGGCCGAGGCCCTGACCCACAGCGGGGCCGCCCGGATGCAGGGCGTGGCCGCCGCTGTCGACGCGCGCCGGCTGGGAGTGCCTCTGGCGCAAGCACTTTCGGGCTATCTGCGGGGGCTCGACGCGGACAGGCTGGCCCACGTGCTGATGGCCGGCATGACGTTCAACGAACTGCCGTCGGATATCCGGACCGACGTCTCGCTGGTGCTGCGCATGCACCAGGGCGCGGACTTCGTCATCGAGCCGCTGCCCAACCTGGTGTTCACCCGCGACTCGTCGATCTGGATCGGTCCGCGCGTGGTGATCCCCACGCTGGCGTTGCGCGCCCGGGTGCGCGAGGCGTCGCTGACCGACCTGATCTACGCCCATCATCCGCGGTTCACCGGGGTGCGGCGCGCCTACGAGTCGCGCACCGCGCCCGTCGAGGGTGGCGACGTGCTGCTGCTCGGCCCGGGTGTGATAGCCGTCGGCGTCGGCGAGCGGACCACCCCGGCCGGCGCGGAAGCGTTGGCGCGCAGCCTCTTCGACGACGGCCTCGCCAGCAAGGTGCTCGCCGTGCCGATCGCCCAGCGCCGCGCCCAGATGCACCTGGACACGGTGTGCACGATGGTCGACACCGACACCGTGGTGATGTACGCCAACGTCGTCGACACGCTCTCGGCGTTCACCATCGAGCGCACGCCCGAGGGCGTCGCCATCAGCGACGAGGCGCCGTTCCTGGAGGCCGCCGCCAAGGCGCTGGAGATCGACCGGCTGCGCGTCATCG
>NZ_LZIX01000221.1:0-8480 GCF_001666955.1 Mycobacterium sp. E735
GGCGGCACACCCCGCCGGTATTGCAGCGTGTGTTCGATGCCCAGCGGGGCCAGCAGCGCCGACACCGTCTCGCGGATGATGTCCTCCAGGCCGACCCAGGTCTGCCGGCTCGCGGTGCGCACGGTGCCGCCCAGCACCCCGGACTGCGGGATGGCGTTTGCGGCCACCCCGGCGTTGACCGCGCCCCACACCAGGACGGTCGCGTTGCGCGGGTCGATGCGGCGGGACAGCACACCGGGCAGCCCGGTGATCAGCGTGCCCAGCCCGTAGACCAGGTCGGCGGTCAGGTGCGGGCGCGACGTGTGCCCGCCCGGCGAGTGCAGCGTGATCTCGATCTGGTCGGCCGCCGAGGTGATCGGCCCGTGCCGGACCGCGATCTTGCCGACCTCCAGCCGCGGGTCGCAGTGCAGGGCGAAGATCCGCGAGACCCCGGTGATGGCGCCGGCGGCGATGGCGTCGATCGCACCGCCGGGCATCAGCTCCTCGGCGGCCTGGAAGATCAACCGCACGCCGACCGGCAGCTCCGGCACCGACGCCAGGGTCAGCGCGGTGCCCAGCAGGATGGCGGTGTGGGCGTCGTGCCCGCAGGCGTGCGCGACATTGGGCATGGTCGAGGTGTACGGCGCGCCGGTCCGCTCGGCCATGGGCAGCGCGTCCATGTCGGCCCGCAGGGCGATCCTCGGTTCGTGCTCGGGGCCCAGGTCGCAGACCAGTCCGGTGCCACCCGGCAGCACCTTGGGGTTCAGCCCGGCGTCGGCCAGCCGCTCGGCGACGAACTGGGTGGTGGCGTACTCCTGGCGGCCCAGCTCGGGGTAGCGGTGGATGTGCCTGCGCCACTCGACGAGGTCGTCGTGGTGTGCGGCCAGCCAGGACGTGGCGGCGTCGGCCAGGCTCATGGGTGCGCCCGCCGTTCCCGCGCGGCCAGCACCCGGTCACGCTGGGCGGGTGTTTGGGCCAGCTGAACGACCGTGCGGGCCAACATGATCGCGCCCTCGACGACGGCGCGGTCGCCGCTGGGGCCGGCCGCGGCGGTGGCGAAGGCGCGCTGGTGCACCGTGGCGCCGCCTGCGTCGAGCCCGACGATCGGATGGATCCCCGGCAGCACGTGCGTCACGTTGCCCATGTCGGTGCTGCCCATGGGCAGCGCCGCTTCGACCTCGCGGGCCACCGGCTCGCGGCCGAGCCGGCACATCTCGTCGCGGAACACGTCGGCCAGCCATTCGTCGGGCCGGAGTTCGTCGTAGGCGGGCGCCGGGTTGTCGATCTCGTATTCGCAGCCGGTGGCCAGCGCGCCCGCGGCGAAGCACGCGTACATCCTGCCCTCCAGCTGTCTCAGGGAATCCGACTCGAACGCCCGCATCGCGTACTCCAGCGTCGCGCGCCCGGGGATGACGTTGACCGCCTGTCCGCCGTCGGTGACGATCCCGTGCACCAGTTGACCCGGGGCCAGTTGCTGCCGCAACAGCCCGACGGCCACCTGCGCGACGGTCACGGCGTCGGCGGCGTTGATCCCCAGATGCGGCGCGACGGCGGCATGAGATTCCTTGCCACGGTAGTGCACGGTCGCCTCCGACAGCGCCAGCGAGCGGGCCGCGGCGATGTCGGCGGGACCGGGATGCAGCATCACCGCCGCCGCGACGTCGTCGAACACCCCGGCGCGCAGCAGCAGCGCCTTGCCGCCGCCCATCTCCTCGGCGGGGGTGCCGATCAGCGCCACCCGCAGGCCCAGTTCGTCGGCGACCTCGGCCAGCGCCAGCGCGGTGCCCACGGCCGACGCGGCGATGATGTTGTGGCCGCAGGCGTGACCGATCTCGGGCAGTGCGTCGTATTCGGCGCAGACCCCGACGGTCAGTGGGCCGCTGCCGAAGTCGGCGCGGAAGGCGGTGTCCAGTCCACCGGCCGACGCGGTGATCGCGAAACCACGCTCGGCGACCAATGCCTGCGCCTTCGCGCAGCTGCGATGCTCGGCGAACGCCAGCTCGGGCTCGGCGTGGATGGCGTGGGACAGCTCAACCAGGTCGGAGCCACGTCGCCGCACGACTTCCTCGACCCTGTTTGACGGGTCGTCCAATGCGGTGGGCATCCTCGCAGTATCCCACCGCGACCTTAGGCCCCGGGCCTACACCAGCCCGGCGATGAATCCCGCCGCCTGCCCGGGGTACGGCGGCACCCCGTAATCGTGGTGCGCATCCCGGTCGCGGCCGCCGACCACGCACACCGGGTCACCGGGGCTGCAGATGTCGATGGCGCGGCCGGCGAACAGACCCGTCGTCGACAAGGGCGTGTTGAAGCGGTTTCCGGGGTTGCCGAACACCGCGACCGCCGCCACCTTGTTGGCCAGGCCGGGATCCAGCGCGGGGGCCGATCCGAAGTTGCCGATCCGCTCGCCCAGCGGCGGCACCCCGGCCAGCATCGACACCGCGGCGGCGCCCTGCGAGAAGCCGCCGAGCACCAGCCGCGTCCCGGGGCACTGGTCGACCATCTGCGCGATGTGGTCGCGCGCGTCGTTGGCGCCGTCGGCGGTCTGCAGGAAGTTGTAGCTGGCCGGGTAGTTCACCGGGTAGGCGTCGACGCTGCGCGAGCCGAGGGCGGGCCGCAGGGCGTCGAGCAGCGCATCTCCGGCCACCCCGAGGCCCGGCGGCTCGGCGGTGCCGCGGGCGAAGATGAGTTGGACATCGGGGCATCCGTCGGCCCGCGCCACCGGCGGCCGGCCGCTCGCAATCGAAAACAGTGACACCGCAACGGCGACGGCCAGGCCGACCACCTGCCACCTAGGAAGTTTCATGCGGCAGATTTTCACATATGCCGGCGCGGGCCGTCGCGGCGCTAAGCTCCCCGACTGTGAGCGACCCCGCTTCCGACCCCACCGAACTGGCGCGATTGGCGGCGGAGGTCATCGCGGAGCGCACCGGAGTCCCCGAGCACGACGTGGCCGTCGTACTCGGATCGGGATGGCGCCCGGCGGTCGCCGCCCTGGGCTCGCCGACCGCGGTGCTGCCCCAGGCCGACGTGCCCGGGTTCGCGCCGCCGACCGCGGTCGGGCACACCGGCGAACTGATGTCGACGCGCATCGGCGAGCGCCGGGTGCTGGTGCTCGTTGGCCGCGTGCACGCCTACGAGGGTCACGACCTGTGCCACGTGGTGCATCCGGTGCGGGCCGCCTGCGCGGCGGGGGCGCGCATCGTCGTGCTCACCAACGCCGCCGGCGGCCTGCGGCCGGACCTGACGGTCGGCCAGCCGGTGCTGATCAGCGACCACCTCAACCTGACCGCCCGCTCGCCGTTGGTCGGCCCGCAGTTCGTGGACCTGACCGACGCCTACGCGCCGCGGCTGCGGGACCTGGCCCGCCAGGGGGACCCCGGGCTGGCCGAGGGGGTCTACGCCGGCCTGCCGGGGCCGCACTACGAGACCCCCGCCGAGGTGCGCATGCTGCGGGCGCTGGGCGCCGACCTGGTCGGGATGTCCACCGTGCACGAGACCATCGCCGCGCGGGCCGCCGGCGCCGAGGTGCTGGGGGTGTCGCTGGTGACCAACCTGGCCGCCGGGATCAGCGGCGAGCCGCTGAGCCACGCCGAGGTGCTCGCCGCGGGCGCCGCGTCGGCGAGCCGGATGGGTGCGCTGCTGGCCGACGTCGTGGCCCGGTTCTAGATGGCGCCCGAGCGACCCTCGGCCTCCGGCGACGCCCGGCTCGCGGTCGCCGCGGCGGAGTGGATCGCACACGATCCCGACCCGGCGACGGCCGCCGAGCTGGCCGCGTGCGCGCCCGACGAGCTGGCGGCGCGTTTCGCGCGGCCGCTCAGGTTCGGCACCGCGGGCCTGCGCGGTCCGGTGCGCGGCGGGCCGGACGCGATGAACGTGGCGGTGGTGTCGCGTGCCACCTGGGCGGTGGCGCAGGTGCTGCGCGGCCGCGGCCTGGCCGGCGCGCCGGTGATCGTCGGGCGCGACTCCCGGCACGGCTCCGCTGTCTTCGCCACCGTCACCGCCGAAGTGCTTGCCGCCCAAGGCTTCTCCGTTCAATTGCTACCCGGCCCGGTGCCGACGCCGGTGGTCGCGTTCGCGGTGCGCCGCACCGGCGCCGCGGCCGGCATCCAGATCACCGCGTCGCACAACCCACCGGCCGACAACGGCTACAAGGTCTACGCCGACGGCGGCATCCAGATCGTCTCCCCCACCGACCGCGAGATCGAGACGGCGATGGCCGCAGCGCCCCCGGCCGACGAAATCGCCAGGGCGCCGGTGCAGCCCACCGGCACCGATGTGGTCGAGCGCTACGTCGCCCGCGCCGCGGCGGTGCGACGCGGCACCGGGACGGCGCGGGTGGCGCTGACGCCGCTGCACGGGGTCGGTGGCGCCGTGGCCGTGGCGGCTTTGCAGCGCGCCGGCTTCGAGCGGGTGCACACGGTGGGCGCGCAGTTCGCGCCGGACCCCGACTTCCCCACCGTCGCCTTCCCCAACCCCGAGGAGCCCGGCGCCACCGACGCGTTGCTCGCCCTGGCCGCCGACGTCACGGCCGACGTCGCGATCGCGCTGGATCCCGACGCCGACCGGTGCGCGGTCGCCATCCCCACCGCGTCGGGCTGGCGGATGCTGTCCGGGGACGAAACCGGTTGGCTGCTCGGCGATTACATCCTGTCGCGGAGCACCGACCCCCGGGCGGCGGTGGTGGCCAGCTCCGTGGTGTCGTCGCGGATGCTGGCGGCGATCGCGCACCGCTACGGGGCCACCCACGTCGAGACCCTCACCGGTTTCAAGTGGCTGGCGCGCGCCGACGCGGGCGTGCCCGGCGGCACGCTGGTCTACGCCTATGAGGAGGCGATCGGGCACTGCGTCGACCCGGACGCCGTGCGGGACAAGGACGGCATCAGCGCGGCCGTGCTGGTGTGCGACCTGGTGGCCGCGCTGAAGGACCGGGGCCGTTCGGTGGGTGACGCGCTCGACGACCTCGCCCGGCGGTACGGCGTGCACGACGTCGCCGCGGTGTCCCGCCGTGTCGACGGCACCGCCGAGGCGGGCGAGTTGATGCGTCGGCTGCGGGCCGCGCCACCGGGAACGCTGGCCGGGTTCACCGCAACGCTCACCGACATCACCGACGCGGTGATCCTCACCGGCGGCGACGACGGCACGTCGGTCAGACTGGTGGTGCGACCGTCCGGCACCGAGCCGAAGTTGAAGTGCTACATCGAAGTTCGTTGCGCCGTGGCCGGCGGCCTGGACGACGCCCGCCGGCGCGCCGGCGCGTTGCGCGACGAGCTGATGTCGGTGGCGCGAAGCTTCTAGCAGCTAGCGAGGACCATACTGGCGGTCCCCGGCATCGCCGAGGCCGGGGACGATGTAGGCGTTCTCGTTGAGCCCGTCATCGATGGCCACGGTGAAAAGCCGGGCCGTGGGCACCGTTTCCCCAAGCGCGGCAACGCCTTCGGGGGCGGCCACCGCGCACAGCACCGTGATGTCGGTGGCGCCGCGCTCGAGCAGCAGGCCGACGGTGTACTTCAGCGACCCACCGGTGGCCAGCATCGGGTCGAGCACCAGCACCGGCAGGCCGGCCAGCTCGTCGGGCAGCGACTCGAAATAACCTGTGGGCCGGTGGGTTTCCTCGTTACGGGCCACGCCGACGAATCCGACCCGGGCTTGCGGCAACAGCGCGAGCGCCTGGTCGACCATGCCCAGTCCGGCCCGCAGCACCGGCACCAGCAGGGGCGGCTTGGCCAGCCGCACCCCCAGCGTTTCGCCCACCGGTGTGCGGATTCCGAAGGTCTCGCGGGGCGCGTCCCGGGTGGCCTCGTAGACCAGCATCGCGGTCACGTCGCGCAGCGCCGCCCGGAAGCCGTCGTCGGCGGTGCGTTCGTCGCGCATCGTCGTCAGCCGGGCGACCGCCAGCGGGTGATCGACAACGCGCACCTCCACGGTGTTCGACCCTATATAACAATCCGGCCGCTTTTCGTTAAACGCCCCGCCGAAACCGGCCGCGTCGGCGCGGCCCGTGGCTCGCGTCCCCCTATGCTCCCGTGGTGCCGGGCGGAATGAGGGGTTCAACGGGGTTGACCGGCAGGGCATTTCGGGTCCTGCACCTGCTCTGCGCGGTCGCGCTGGCGGGGCTCGCGGCCGGCCCGCTGAGCGCGCGCATCGGCCTTGTGGCGGCGGCGATTCCGCAGCCCGCGCACATCGTGATCGTGGTGGAGGAGAACCGCTCCGAAGCCAACATCATCGGCAACAAGTCGGCGCCCTTCATCACCGCCCTGGCCGCCAGCGGCGCCAACATGGTGCAGTCGTTTGCCGAAACCCACCCCAGCGAGCCGAATTACCTGGCGATGTTCGCCGGCAGCACCTTCGGCGTTACCAGCGACCGGTGCCCGGTCAACGCGGGCGACGCCCCCAACCTGGGTTCGGAATTACTCGCCGCGGGCTACACGTTCGCCGGTTTCGCCGAAGGCCTGCCCGCCGTCGGCTCGCCGGCCTGCACCGCAGGCAAGTACGCGCGCAAGCACGTGCCCTGGGCCAATTTCACCAACGTGCCGCCGGCGAACTCCCTGCCGTTCTCCGGGTTCCCGATGGGCAATTACGCGAGCCTGCCCACCGTGTCGTTCGTCATCCCCAACAACGACGACAACATGCACGACGGGTCGATCGCGCAGGCCGACACCTGGCTCAACCGCGAGCTGTCGGGTTACGCCAACTGGGCGGTGGCCAACAACAGCCTGCTGATCGTGACGTGGGACGAGGACGACAATTCCAGCCGCAACCAGATCCCGACCATCTTCTACGGCGCGCACGTGGTCCCCGGCAACTACGCCGAGCGGATCACCCACTACAACCTGCTCTCCACGATCGAGCAGATGTACGGGCTGCCCAAGACCGGATACGCGGCCGGCGCGCCGCCGATCGCCGATATCTGGGGCTAGAACCCGATGGCCCGATGGCCCGCGTCTTCGGCCGCCGTCGCTATTGTGTGCCGCATGGCTGCTGACCTCGTGCCCATCCGCCTGAGCCTGTCCGACGGCGACCGCTACACCATGTGGGCGCCCCGCTGGCGCGACGCCGGCGACGAGTGGGAGGCCTTCCTCGGCAAGGACGAGGACCTGTACGTCTTCGAAAGCGTCGCCGACCTGGTCGCGTTCGTGCGCTCCGACACCGACAACGACCTGGTCGATCACCCGGCGTGGAAGGACCTGACATCGGCGCACGCGCACAAGTTCGCGCCGGCCGGGGACAAGCAATTCGATCTGGTCGCGGTCGAGGAGCTGGTGTCGGAGAAGCCCACCGAGGACTCGGTGACCGGGCTGGCCCGCACGCTGTCGCTCGTCTCCTCCATCGGGTCGGTGTGCGAGCTCCCGGCGGTGTCGAAATTCTTCAACGGCAACCCAACGCTGGGCACCGTGTCGGGCGGGATCGACCACTTCGCGGGCAAGGCCGGCCTCAAACGCTGGAACGCGATCGGCGAGATCATCGGCCGGGGCTGGGACGACGTGCTGGGCGCGATCGAGGGCATCGTGACCACCCCCGAGGTGGACGAGAAGCTGTCGGCCAAGGCGGCCGACGAGCTGGCCGAGGAGCCGGAGGAAGACGAGGCCGAAGACACCGAGGCCGGCGCGGAGGCGGAGGAGGCCGCGGACGAGGCCGACGAGGCCGAGGAGGCCCTGGAGGATGACGTCGAGGCCGACGAGGAGCCCCGCGCGGCCGGCGACACCGTGATCCTGGGCAGCGACGAGGATTTCTGGCAGCAGGTGGGCATCGACCCGATTCGGATCATGACGAGTTCGGGCACCTTCTACACGCTGCGGTGCTACCTGGACGACCGCCCGATCTTCCTGGGCCGCAACGGGCGCATCAGCGTGTTCACCTCCGAGCGGGCGCTGGCCCGCTACCTCGCCGACGAGCACGACCACGACCTTGCCGACCTGAGCACCTACGACGACATCCGCACCGCGGCCACCGACGGCTCGCTGGAGGTCAAGGTCACCGAGGACAACATCTACGTGCTCAGCGGGCTGGCCGATGACATCGCCGACGGGCCGGACGCCGTGGACCGCGACCAGCTGGACCTGGCCGTCGAGCTGCTCCGCGACATCGGCGACTACTCGGAGGAGGGCACGGTCGATAAGGCGCTCGAGACGGGGCGCCCGCTGGGCAAGCTGGTGGCCTACGTGCTCGAGCCCGGCTCGGTCGGCAAGCCGTCGGCGCCATACGCGGCGGCGGTGCGGGAGTGGGAGAACCTGGAGCAGTTCGTCGACGGGCGGCTGCGCAGGGAGTAGCCCCCGTTTGACGGGCCCGGAAGTCTCCTCTTTACTGGCGGGTGTCGCTTCCCGGGATAGGCCCGTTGCCCCTGTACGGCTTTCAGCGCCCGGGCATGCTCGTGTTCGGTTTGCTGCCGCTGGGCTTGTTGGCGGTCTACATCCTGGTCCAGGCCCGCCGCCGGCGCCGGCTGCGCCGGTTCACCGAGGAGGCCGTGCCGCAGTCGCCGAGGCGGCACATTCCGATCGCGG
>NZ_LZIX01000222.1:0-35217 GCF_001666955.1 Mycobacterium sp. E735
GCCGATCGGCTGCCGCAGACCGTCGCCGAACACTCGCACAGCGAATTGCAGCGGCTCACCGTGCTCAACCGCGACGTCTTGACCCTTCGCCGGGACGAGTTGGCCGCGCAACCCAACGCGGTCGTCGCCAACCTGCCCTACAACGTCGCGGTGCCCGCGCTGCTGCACCTGCTCGCCGAATTCCCCTCCATTCAGACGGTGACTGTCATGGTGCAGGCGGAGGTCGCCGAACGCCTCGCCGCCGAGCCGGGCGGCAAGGACTACGGCGTGCCCAGCGTCAAGGTCCGCTACTTCGGGTCGGTTCGGCGGTGCGGCATGGTGTCGCCGACGGTCTTCTGGCCGATTCCCCGCGTGTATTCCGGGCTCGTGCGCATCGACCGCTACGCCACCCCGCAGTGGCCCACCGACGAGGCCTTCCGCCGTCAGGTCTTCGGACTGGTGGACATCGCGTTCGCGCAGCGGCGCAAGACGGCCCGCAACGCGTTCGTCGAGTGGGCCGGCTCGGGGAACGAGTCGGCGAGTCGCCTGTTGGCCGCCAGCATCGACCCGGCGCGCCGCGGCGAGACCCTGTCCATCGACGACTTCGTCCGGCTGTTGCGCAGATCGAACGAACCAACCGACACCGCGACGCAACAGCAGACCTCGCCGGGCTGACCGCGGCGCCGTCGGTGCCGCTGCATGTGGTCGGCCGGTGGCAGCGATAGTCTGCTCCGGTGTCCGCGTCTGACGGCAATACCGCCGCACAGTGGGTGCCGACCGGGTCGGTCACCGTTCGGGTGCCCGGGAAGGTCAACCTCTATCTCGAGGTCGGCGACCGCCGCGAGGACGGTTACCACGAGCTGACAACCGTCTTTCAGGCCGTCTCCCTGCTCGACGAGGTGACCGTCCGCAACGCCGACGTGCTGTCGCTCGAGCTCGTCGGCGAGGGTGCCGACAAACTGCCCACCGACGAACGCAACCTTGCCTGGCAGGCCGCCGAGCTGATGGCCGAACACGTCGGCCGGGCGCCCGACGTCTCGATCATGATCGACAAATCCATCCCCGTGGCCGGTGGCATGGCCGGCGGCAGCGCGGACGCGGCGGCGGTGCTGGTCGCCATGAACTCGCTGTGGGAACTCAACGTGCCGCGTCGCGACCTGCGCATGCTGGCCGCGCGGTTGGGCAGCGACGTCCCCTTCGCGCTGCACGGCGGCACCGCGCTGGGCACCGGCCGCGGCGAGGAGCTGGCCACCGTGTTGTCCCGCAACACCTTCCACTGGGTGTTGGCGTTCGCCGACGGGGAGCTGCTCACGCCCGCGGTGTTCGCCGAGCTCGACCGCCTTCGGGGGGCGGGCGACCCGCCCCGGCTCGCCGGGCCGGGCCCGGTGCTGGCGGCCCTGGCCGCGGGCGACCCGGAACAGCTGGCGTCGCTGCTGGGCAACGAGATGCAGGCCGCCGCGGTGAGCCTGAACCCGAAGCTGCGCCGCACGTTGCGCGCGGGCGTCCAGGCCGGCGCCCTGGCGGGCATCGTGTCCGGCTCGGGCCCGACGTGCGCGTTCCTGTGCTCCTCGGCGGCCTCGGCCGTCGACGTGGGCACCGAGGTGTCCGGGGCGGGCGTCTGCCGCACGGTGCGGGTCGCCAGCGGGCCGGTGGCCGGGGCGCGCGTGGTTCCGGCCCCCACCGAAGTGTGAAAATCACCCCAAAACGCGCATTCGTTTGGGCTGTTCCCTAAGAGGAGTTTAAGATAATGCGCGGTGACGGGTAGCGCTGAGCAAGATCACTTATTTTCGTCGTCCGCCGGAGCCCCCGGCGGACGACTGGTGCTTCGGGCCCACGAGCGTTTTTCGGGCCCGGTCCGCGCTTATCGGGCGACCGGACGCGGGGTTGCCGGCTCATCGCCGTTTCGAGACCTAACCGCTGCCCGACTGTGTTTGCGAGCCTGCTGCGAAGAGCTACCGAGTGGGCGGAATATGAAATCTCGGGCGTTGGGGCAAGCGCCGGAACCGAGGAGGTTTGTGTGAGCAGGTTTACCGAGAAGATGTACCGCAATGCCCGCACCGTGACGACGGGCATGGTCACCGGTGAACCCCACGAACCGGTCCGCCACACGTGGGGCGAGGTCCACGAACGCGCCCGCCGCATCGCGGGCGGCCTGGCCGCCGCCGGCATCGGCCTCGGCGACGCCGTCGGTGTCCTCGCCGGCTTCCCGGTGGAAATCGCCCCGACCGCCCAGGGGCTGTGGATGCGCGGCGCCAGCCTGACGATGCTGCACCAGCCCACCCCGCGCACCGACCTGGCCGTGTGGGCCGAAGACACGATGAACGTCATCGGCATGATCGAGGCCAAGGCCGTCATCGTCTCCGAGCCCTTCCTGGTGGCCATCCCCGTGCTCGAGGAGAAGGGCATCAAGGTCCTCACCGTCGCCGACCTGCTGGCGTCGGAACCGATCGACCCCGTCGAGGTCGGCGAGGACGACCTGGCGCTGATGCAGCTGACGTCCGGTTCCACCGGCTCCCCGAAGGCCGTCCAGATCACCCACCGCAACATCTACTCCAATGCCGAGGCGATGTTCATCGGTGCCCAATACGACGTCAACAAGGACGTCATGGTCAGCTGGCTGCCCTGCTTCCACGACATGGGCATGGTCGGCTTCCTGACCATCCCGATGTACTTCGGCGCCGAGCTCGTCAAGGTCACGCCGATGGACTTCCTGCGCGACACGCTGCTGTGGGCCAAGCTCATCGACAAGTACAAGGGCACCATGACCGCGGCGCCCAACTTCGCCTACGCGCTGCTCGCCAAGCGGCTGCGCCGCAACGCCAAGCCGGGTGACTTCGACCTGTCGACCCTGCGCTTCGCGCTGTCCGGTGCAGAGCCGGTCGAACCCGCCGACGTGGAGGACCTGCTGGACGCGGGCAAGCCGTTCGGCCTGAGCCCCTCGGCGATTCTGCCGGCGTACGGCATGGCCGAGACCACGCTGGCGGTGTCGTTCTCGGAGTGCAACGCCGGCCTGGTCGTCGACGAGGTCGACGCGGACCTGCTCGCGGCCCTGCGCCGCGCGGTGCCGGCCACCAAGGGCAACACCCGCAGGCTGGCCACGCTCGGCCCGCTGCTGCAGGACCTGGAGGCGCGCATCATCGACGAGAACGGCGACGTGATGCCCGCCCGCGGCGTCGGCGTCATCGAGCTGCGCGGCGAGTCGCTGACGCCGGGCTACCTGACGATGGGTGGCTTCATCCCGGCGCAGGACGAGAACGGTTGGTATGACACCGGCGACCTCGGCTACATGACCGAGGAGGGCCACGTCGTGGTGTGCGGCCGCGTCAAGGACGTCATCATCATGGCCGGCCGCAACATCTATCCCACCGACATCGAGCGGGCCGCCTGCCGCGTCGAGGGGGTGCGGCCCGGGTGCGCGGTCGCGGTGCGCCTGGACGCCGGCCACTCCCGCGAGACGTTCGCCGTCGCCGTCGAGTCCAACGCCTGGCAGGACCCGGCCGAGGTGCGCCGCATCGAGCACCAGGTCGCGCGCGAGGTGGTGTCCGAGGTCGACATGCGGCCGCGCAACGTGGTGGTGCTCGGGCCGGGCACCATCCCGAAGACACCGTCGGGCAAGCTGCGCCGGTCCCACTCCGCCACGCTGGTCACTTAGGCGCTTACCAGGCGTGGACGCGGTTCTGCGCCGGCTCCAGCCCCAGCTCGACGAGCAACTCCGTGGCGTCCGCGGCCTGCTCGCAAATGGTCGGCACCTCGCCGCGCTCGGCCGCCGAGAAGTTCTCCAACACGAAGGCCGCCGGGTCTTTGCGACCGGGTGGTCGGCCGATCCCGATGCGGACGCGCTGAAACTCCTTGGTGCCCAACGCGGCCGCCACCGAGCGCAGGCCGTTGTGACCGCCCTCGCCGCCGCCGATCTTCAGCCGGATGCGGCCGAAGTCCAGGTCGAGGTCGTCATGCACGACGACGATGTCGGCCGGCGCCACCGAATAGAACTTCGCCAACGGCCCGACCTGGCGGCCGGACTCGTTCATGTAGCAGCGCGGCTTGGCGACCAGGACCGAATGTCCGGCCAACCGGCCGCTGACCACCTCGGCGCCGGACCGCTTGTGCACCTTGAACTTTGACCCCAGTCGGCCGGCGAGCAGGTCGGCGACCATGAACCCGAGGTTGTGCCGGGTGCGGGCGTAGTTGTCTCCGGGGTTGCCCAGGCCGACCACCAGCAACGGCTCGGCCACGTTGCGAACCGCCTACTCGGACTCGTCCGCGGGGGCCTCGGCCTCGCCGGCCTCTTCTTCGGCGGGGGCCTCTTCGCGCTCGGCGACCTCGCCCGCGCCCTCTTCCTCGAGGTCCTCGGCCGTCGGCGCGACCACCACGTTGACCACCAGCATCTCCGGGTCGGAGATCAGGTTGACGCCCCGCGGCAGGGCGATCTGGCCGGCGGTGAACTGGGTGCCCGGTTCGGCGTCCTGCACCGACACGGTGACGTGCTCGGGAATCGACAGCGCCTCGGCCTCGATCTCGATGGTGTTGGTGTCCTGGGTGACCAGGGTGCCCGGCACGGCGTCGCCCTCGACGACGACGGTCACCTCGACGACGACCTTCTCGCCGCGGCGCACGACCAGCAGGTCGGCGTGCTGGATGGTGCGGCGGATCGGGTGGATGTCGAGCGCCTTGGTCAGCGCCAGCTGTTCCTTGCCGCCGATGTCCAGGGTCAGCACGGCGTTGGTGCCCGCGTGGCGCAGCACGGCCGCGAAGTCGTGGCCGGGCAGCTCCAGGTGCTGCGGGTCGGAACCGTGCCCGTAGAGGACGGCGGGGATTTTGCCTTCGCGGCGGGCCCGGCGGGACGCGCCCTTACCGGTCTCGGTTCGCACCGTGGCGGTGAGCTGGTTGCCTGCGGACTTGGCCATCGTGTCGCTCCTGTGTGCTCGTCAGTGTGGGGGCACGGCCAGGGTCGCGACAGTTCGTCGGTCTCCGTCGATAACGGTGCTGGCAGGCCAGTCACCCTCGCCGTGACGCCCGGTCAGGTTAACGCATGCGCACCTGGGAGCGGAAATTGCGGCGGTCTGCGTCACTTGCGTCACTTCGCCACCTGGCCGGGGCGATAGCCGAGATGCCCGCCTCGCAGCGACAACCCGCGGCGCGCGGGCGTTGTCGCTCGGAGGTGGGCACATCGCCGGCCGGCCGCGCGAGAGGCTGGCGAGGCTGGTGGGGGCGGTGGGGTTCGGTCGGAGGGGCTCAGAGCGGGAATTTGGTGCCGGTGAGCTGCTCGGACAGCTCCCAGAGCGCCCGGGCCATTGCCGGGTCCTGCGCCCGCCGGCTGCGCGCCACCGGTTGGGTGCGGCCGAGCTGGCCGAACCGCGGCCCGACGAACGTATCGCCGGGCAGGTCCTGCGACGCCGCATACAGCGTCTGGCGCGCGCCGAAGTCCGCGTCGGTGGCCACCACCCGGGTGACCGCCGACATCATCGCGTCGCCGAGCTTGCGGCCCGAGGCGCCTTGCAGATTGGTGTGCGAATAGCCGGGGTGCGCGGCCAGCGCGCGCAGCTTCGAACCGGACGAATCCAGGCGCCGCTGCAGTTCGCTGGTGAACAGCAGATTGGCGAGCTTGGACTGGCTGTAGGCCAGCCAGGGCGAGTACCGCCGCGTCTTCCAATTCAGGTCGTCGAGGCTGATCCGACCCGCCCAGTGCGCCATCGACGACACCGTGACCACCCGATCGGTGAGCTTGGGCAGCAACAGGTTGGTGAGCGCGAAATGCCCGAGGTGGTTGGTGCCGATCTGGCTTTCGAAGCCGTCGACGGTCTGCGCGTAGGGGGCCGCCATGATGCCCGCGTTGTTGATCAGCACGTCGACCTCGTCGACGCCGTCGGCGAATTCGCGCACCGACGACAGGTTCTGCAGGTCGAGCGGGCGCACCTCGACCGGGCCGGTCTGAGTGCCCCGGATCTGCAGCGCGGCCTTCTCGCCCTTGCGAACGTCGCGAACCGCCATGACGAGCGTAGCGCCCCGGTGCGCCAGCTCGCGGGCGGTCACGGCGCCGAGCCCGCTGTTGGCCCCGGTGATGATCACGGTGCGCCCGGCGAACGAGGGCAGGTCTGCGGCGGTCCAGTTCGTCATGGATGTGAGCCTAGTGAACCGCCGCTACTTCGCCGCGACGACGAACCCCCGCATGATCGCCTCGATGTCGGTGGACTGCGCGACCGCCTCGTTGGCCAGGCCGGTGATGGTGAGCTGAACCAGGTATCGCTGCTTGGCGGGCGGCGACCCGGTGGCGATGACGATCCGGTTGAAGCTGTGCAGGCGTGTGCCGTCCAAGTCGTAGCTGCCCTGGATCATCGACGAGGGAAAGCCGTTGTAGGGCGTCGTCGAGGCGTCGAGCTGCTTGAAATTCTCGAACAGCTGGGCGTCGTCGTTGCCGTGCTGGATCACCTGGGCCGGATCGAAATCGCCATTCAGCTTGAACACCACCAGCCTGGCGGTCGGGTACTTGTTGCCCTTGGAGAGCATTACGGTCTCCGGCGAGATGTGCGGATTGCTCGCCACCGACCAGCCCGGGGGCGTCGGGATCGAGACCGTCAGGTCGGGCAGGTTGCCCGGCGCCACCTGTTGGCCGGTGACGCCGATGTTCTGCAGATACTGCGACAGCGGCACGGGCTTTTCAACCCGCGTCGTCGTGGTCGTGGTGGTCGGAGTCGTCGACCAGATCGATTGGTAGTCAGGGGTTTTCGGCCCGCACGCCACCGCGGACAGTGTCAGCGCAATGGCCGCGGCCGCATACCCACGTCTCACAGAATCTCGCGGACCGCGTCGACCGGCCGGGCCAGCCGGGTGCCCTTCGGTGTGACGACGAACGGCCGCTCGATCAGGATCGGGTGTTCGACCATGGCGTCGAGCAACTGGTCGTCGGTCGCATCGGCGAGATTGAGTTCGGCGTACAGCGATTCACGCTTGCGCACCGCGGTCCGCACGTCGATCCCGGCGTCGTCGATCATCTTCACCAGTTCGCCGCGCGCCGGCGGGTTCTTCAAATACTCGACGATTGTCGGCTCAACCCCGTTGTCGCGCAACAAGTCCAGCGTTTTGCGGGACGTGCTGCAGCGGGGATTGTGGTAGATGACGGTATCGGCCATCTAGGCGTCTCCGTCGAACAGCCCCGTGACGGAGCCGTTTTCGAAGACGGCGCGAATGGTGCTGGCCAGCAGCGGCGCGATGGACAAGACGGTGAGCTGCGGGAAGCGCTTTTCCTCGCCGATCGGCAGCGTGTTGGTGACGATCACCTCGCGGGCGCCGGACGCGGCGAGCCGCTCGGCGGCCGGGTCGGACAGCACGCCGTGGGTGGCCGCGATGATCACGTCACCAGCGCCCTCGTCGCGCAGCAACTTGACCGCGCCGGCGATCGTGCCGCCGGTGTCGATCATGTCGTCGATCAGCACACATGTCCTGCCCTGCACCTCGCCGACGACGCGGTTGGACACCACCTGGTTGGGCACCCGCGGGTCGCGGGTCTTGTGGATGAAGGCGAGCGGGACTCCGCCCAGCGCGTCGGCCCACTTCTCGGCGATCCGCACCCGCCCCGAATCGGGGGAGACCACGACCATGTTGCCGTCCGGGTAGTTGTCCCGGATGTACCCGGTCAGCAGGTTCTGCCCGCGCATGTGGTCGACCGGCCCGTCGAAGAAACCCTGGATCTGGTCGGTGTGCAGGTCGACGGTCACGATCCGGTCGGCGCCGGCGGTCTTGAGCAGATCGGCGACCAGCCGCGCCGAGATCGGCTCGCGGCCGCGATGCTTCTTGTCCTGCCGGGCGTACGGGTAGAACGGCATGACGGCGGTGATCCGCTTGGCGCTGCCCCGCTTGAGCGCGTCGATCATGATCAGCTGTTCCATCAGCCAGTCGTTCACCGGCGCCGGGGCCGACTGCAGGACGAACGCGTCGCACCCGCGGACCGACTCGTCGAACCGGACGAAAATCTCGCCGTTGGCGAACTCCCGCGCCGTCTGAGCGGTGACGTGGACGTCGAGCTCCTTTGCGACCTGCTCGGCCAACTCCGGGTGCGCACGGCCGGAGAAGAGCATCAGGTTTTTGCGATTGTCGGTCCAGTCGTGGCTCAACGCACTGCCCTCGCCGTTCGGATCAAAAGTGGATGGCCAATCGTACGTAGCGAATGGTACGGAAATGTGGCCGGGTTACCAGATAGCGAAATCACAATGTCTATTCGGGCTCGCCGGCCCCGGTCGCCTTTTCGGCCGCTTCGGCCGCCGCGCTGCCCGGCCGTTTGCGCTGTACCCAGCCCTCGATGTTGCGTTGCGGGCCGGCGGACACCGCGAGCGCGCCGGGCGGGACGTCGTCGCGGACCACGGTTCCCGCGCCGGTGTACGCGCCGTCGCCGACCGTGACCGGGGCGACGAACATGGTGTCCGACCCGGTGCGCACGTGGGAGCCGATCGTGGTCCGGGCCTTGGACGTGCCGTCGTAGTTGACGAAGACGCTGGACGCTCCGATGTTGCTGTGGTCGCCGATGTCGGCGTCACCGACGTAGGTCAGGTGCGGAACCTTGGTGCCGGTGCCGATCGTGGAGTTCTTGGTCTCGACGAACGCGCCGAGCTTGCCGTCATCGCCGAGCACCGTGCCCGGCCGCAGGTAGGTGAAGGGCCCGACCGTGGCGCCGGCGCCGATGGACGACGACGTGCCGTGGGTGCGCACCACCGACGCGCCGTCGCCGACGGTGACGTCGGTGAGCGTGGTGTCCGGGCCGACGACGCAGTGGCCGCCAAGCTGGGTGCGGCCCAGCAGCTGCGTGCCCGGGTGGATGACGGTGTCGCGGCCGATCGTGACGTCGACGTCGATCCAGGTGGTGGCCGGGTCGACCACCGTCACCCCGGCCATCTGGTGGGCGGCGACGATCCGGCGGTTGAGTTCGGCGCCCAATTGCGCCAGCTGCACGCGGTTGTTCACGCCGGCCACCAGCGCGCTGTCGTCGACGTGCTGGGCGTCGATGGCCCGCCCGTCGCCGCGCAGGATGGCGATGACGTCGGTCAGGTACAGCTCCTGCTGGGCGTTGTTCGAGCTCAGCCGGCTCAGCGCGGAGCGCAACGCGGGCACGTCGAAGGCGTAGACGCCGGCGTTGACCTCGCGGATCTCGCGCTGGAAAGGCGTCGCGTCGGCGTGTTCCACGATCGCGGTGACCTCGTTGTCCTGGGTGCGCAGGATGCGGCCGTAGCCGGTGGGGTCGTCGAGTGTCGTGGTGAGCACCGTCGCGGCGGCCGATCCGGCGTTGTGCGTCGCGATCAGGTCGGCCAGGGTGTCGGAGTCCAGCAGCGGCGTGTCGCCGGAGGTGACGACGACGACGCCGGCGTAGTCCTCGGGCAGCGCGGACAGGCCGCAGAGAACGGCGTGGCCGGTGCCCAGCGGCCGGTCCTGCAGGGCGACCTCGATGGCGCGGCCCAGGCCGTCGGCCCATTCGGCGACCAGCGGAGCGATGCGCTGGTGGTCGTGGCCGAGGACCACGACCAGGTGTTGCGGGGCGGCCTTGGTTATCGCGTGCAGGAGGTGGGACAACATGCTGCGCCCGCCGATCGTGTGCAGCACCTTGGGGGTGTCCGACCGCATCCGGGTGCCGGGCCCGGCCGCGAGCACCAGGACCGCGGTATCACCACGAGACGCCACGCTTCTCCTTCCGACGCGAGCGTGCGTGTCTGTACGCCGACACGCCGTCAAGCGTGTCACCACACCTGACGTCGACGCAAAGACCACTTCGGTCCGACTCGCCGACCGTGGGGCCTGCGTACGGGAACCGTGCCGAATTCGTGCATAGGCCCCACCCCCGACCCAGGGAGCAAAGCTCCGTCGCCAGGACTCGAACCTGAACTATCTGAACCAAAATCAGAGGTGCTGCCGATTACACCACGACGGATCGCAAGGCCCATCGGCCCGCGCCACCAACAGACTTTAGACGGTGGACGGGCCGATCGCGGCGCCGAGGGAAAGACGGGCGGTTCGGTGCCTGTGACGCTATACGCTGATTGACGTGGCTGTTCTCGACAAGGAGCCGGACAAAGAGGCACGCGCCCCGCGCGCCAGGATGACCGGTACCGAACGCCGGCAACAACTCATCGGCATCGCACGCTCGCTGTTCGCCGAGCGCGGTTACGAGGGCACCTCGATCGAGGAGATCGCGTTGCGCGCCAACGTGTCCAAGCCGGTCGTCTACGAACATTTCGGCGGCAAGGAGGGGCTGTACGCCGTGGTGGTCGACCGCGAGATGTCGGCGCTGCTGGACGGCATCACCTCGTCGCTGACCAACAACCGGTCCCGGGTGCGGGTCGAGCGGGTCGCTCTGGCGCTGCTCACGTACGTCGAAGAGCGCACCGACGGCTTCCGCATCATGATCCGCGACTCACCGGCCGCCATCAGCTCGGGCACCTACTCCAGCCTGCTCAACGACGCCGTCAACCAGGTCAGCTCAATCCTGGCCGGCGACTTCGCCCGCCGCGGCCTGGATCCCGAGCTGGCGCCGTTGTACGCGCAGGCGCTGGTGGGCTCGGTGTCGATGACGGCGCAGTGGTGGCTCGACACCCGGGAACCGAAGAAGGAAGTGGTCGCGGCGCACCTGGTCAACCTGATGTGGAACGGGCTGACCCACCTGGAGGCCGACCCCAGGCTGCAGGACAGTTAGCCGCCGTCGACGGGTTCCACCACCACCCTGGGGCGGGGGAAATGCTCCGCGGCGCAGGCCTCGTCCAGCGCGTCCTCGATAACACGGGCCAGCGCGTCGAGGTCGAGTTCGCGGTCGCCGGGAACGTAGGGGATGGCGTGCCCGCCGCCGAGGTTGAGTTCGGTCAGGATGACGCCGTGGCGGGCCCGGATGTCGGCCATCGCGGCGATCAGCCGGTGAATCGCTTCGCCGTATAGCGCCGGGGCGGTAACCTGCGAGCCGATGTGGCAGTGCAGGCCGACCAGGTCGAGGATCGGGTGCGCCAGCACGCGTTTGACCGCCTCTGCGGCGTGGTCTCCGGCGAGGGTGAAGCCGAACTTCTGGTCGCTGATTCCGGTCGCCACCGCGCGGTGCCCGTGAGTATCGATGTCCGGCGTCACCCGGATGAGGACCGGCTGACGCCTGCGCGCCAGGCCGGCGAGGTAGGCGATCTCCATGCAGGAATCCAGCACGACCCGCCCCACGCCGGCGCCCACCGCGTCGCGCAGCTCATCGAGGGACTTGGCGTTGCCGTGGACGACGATCCGGGCCGGATCCACCCCACCGGCAAGGGCGACGGCCAGCTCACCGGCCGAGCAGACGTCGATGCCGAGGCCCTCCTCGCGGGCCCAGCGGGCCACCGCGGTGGTCAGCAGCGACTTCCCCGCGTAGACCACCTGGACGCCGCGCAGCGCCTTGCGGTAACGGCGGGCCCGGCGCCGGAAGTCGGTCTCGTCGATGACGTAGGCCGGCGTGCCGAACTCGTCGGCGATGTCCGCCAGGGGCACCCCGCCGACGCAGAGCCCGCCCTGCTCGTCGGGGTGGGCGGTCACGGGCCAGATCGCGGGATCGAACCGCGGCGGGGCCGCGTGACCAAGTGACGGCAGGATCTCCAGCAATGTCATGAATCCAACGTGGGCCGGCACGGGGCCGAAGGGCGGCTTCCTTACGAACCCTTGACGGCGCCGGGCTCAATATTGACGAATCCTGGCGCCCCTAGAATGGATTCATCATGACCGCACCGGGGCCTGCTCGCCCAGAACCCCCGATCGCGGGGCTCGTTGAATTGGCGCTCACCGCGCCGACCTTCCAGCAACTGATCGAAAGCGCGGCCGAGCGACCGGCCGAGCTGCGCCTGGTGGGTCCAGCCAGTGCACGGCTTTTTGTGGCCAGCGCGCTGGCGCGGTTGGGGCCTTTGCTCGTGGTCACCGCGACGGGTCGCGAGGCCGACGACCTGACCGCTGAATTGCGCGGCGTCTTCGGCGATGCCGTCGCGGCCTTTCCGTCCTGGGAGACCCTGCCGCACGAGCGGTTGTCGCCGGGCGTCGACACCGTCGGCGCCCGGCTGACGGTGCTGCGCAGGCTGGCGCATCCCGACGATGGTCGGTTGGGCCCGCCGCTGCAGGTGGTGGTGACCGCGGTGCGCTCGCTGATGCAACCGATGACGCCGGAGCTGGGCCTGGTCGAGCCGGTCACGTTCGAAGTCGGCGAGGAGATCGCCTTCGAAGACGTCGTCGCCCGGCTGGTGGAGCTGGCCTACACCCGGGTCGACATGGTGGGCCGGCGGGGCGAGTTCGCGGTGCGCGGAGGCATCCTCGACGTCTTTCCGCCGACCGCCGAGCACCCGGTGCGCATCGAGTTCTGGGGTGACGAGGTCAGCGAGATCCGGATGTTCGCCGTCGCCGACCAGCGCTCGATCCCCGAGATCGAGGTCGAGACGGTGATCGCGGTGCCCTGCCGCGAGCTGCTGCTGACCGACGAGGTGCGGGAACGGGCCGCCGCGCTCGCCGCCCGGCATTCCGGGGCCGAGCCGGCCATCACCGGCAGCGTGACCGACATGCTGGCCAAGCTGGGCGAGGGGATCGCGGTCGACGGCATGGAGGCGCTGTTGCCGGTGCTGCGGCCCGGGGAACACGTGCTGCTGACCGACCAGCTGGCCGAGGGCACGCCGGTGTTGGTGTGCGACCCCGAGAAGGTTCGCACCCGGGCCGCCGACCTGATCAAGACGGGCAGCGAATTCCTCGAGGCCTCCTGGTCGGTCGCCGCCCTCGGCACCGACGCGCCCGTCGACGTGGCGCAATTCGGGGGATCGGGGTTCGCCGAGCTGGACGACGTGCACGCCGCGGCGGCGAATTCCGGTCACCCGTGGTGGACGTTGAGCCAGTTGTCCGACGAGTCGGCAGTCGAGCTGGACGTTCGGGCGGCGCCCTCGGCCCGCGGGCACCAGCAGGACATCGACGGCATCTTCGCGATGCTGCGCGCGCACGTCTCGACCGGCGGCTACGCCGCCGTCGTCGCGCCGGGCGCCGGTACCGCGCACCGGGTCGTCGAGCGGCTCGCCGACTCCGACACCCCCGCCGCCATGCTGGAACCCCACGCGGCGGACACCACGCTCAAGCCCGGAATCGTCAGCGTGCTCAAGGGTCCGCTGCACGACGGTGTCGTCATTCCGGGCGCCAACCTGGTCGTCATCACCGAGACCGACCTGACCGGTAGCCGAACCACCGCCGTCGAGGGCAAGCGGCTGGCGGCCAAGCGGCGCAACACCGTCGACCCGCTGGCGCTGACGGCCGGTGACCTGGTGGTGCACGACCAGCACGGCATCGGGCGGTTCGTCGAGATGACCGAACGCACGGTCGGCGGCGCGCGCCGCGAGTACCTGGTGCTCGAGTACGCGTCGAGCAAGCGGGGCGGCGGCTCGGACAAGCTGTACGTCCCGATGGACTCCCTGGACCAGCTCTCCCGCTACGTCGGGGGGCAGGCGCCGGCACTTTCCAAGCTTGGCGGCAGCGACTGGGCCAACACCAAGACCAAGGCCCGCCGCGCGGTGCGCGAGATCGCCGGCGAGCTCGTCGCGCTCTACGCCAAACGCCAGGCCAGCCCCGGCCACGCGTTCGCGCCCGACACCCCGTGGCAGGCCGAGATGGAGGACGCGTTCGGCTTCACCGAGACCGTCGACCAGCTCACCGCCATCACCGAGGTCAAGGCCGACATGGAAAAGCCGATCCCGATGGACCGGGTGATCTGCGGTGACGTCGGCTACGGCAAGACCGAGATCGCGGTGCGCGCGGCGTTCAAGGCGGTCCAGGACGGCAAGCAGGTCGCGGTGCTGGTGCCCACCACGCTGCTGGCCGACCAGCACCTGCAGACGTTCACCGACCGGATGGCCGGCTTCCCGGTGACCGTCAAGGGGCTCTCGCGGTTCACCGACAACGCCGAGTCCCGCGCCGTGATCGAGGGCCTGGCCGACGGCTCGGTCGACGTCGTGATCGGCACGCACCGGCTGCTGCAGACCGGGGTGCGCTGGAAAGACCTGGGGCTGGTCGTCGTCGACGAGGAGCAGCGGTTCGGCGTCGAGCACAAGGAGCACATCAAGAGCCTGCGCACCCACGTCGACGTGCTGACCATGAGCGCCACCCCCATCCCGCGCACGCTGGAGATGAGCCTGGCCGGGATCCGCGAGATGTCGACCATCCTGACGCCGCCCGAAGAGCGGTATCCCGTGCTGACCTACGTCGGCCCGCACGACGACAAGCAGGTCGCGGCCGCCCTGCGGCGCGAGCTGCTGCGCGACGGGCAGGCGTTCTACGTGCACAACCGGGTCAGCTCGATCGACCGCGCCGCGGCACATGTTCGCGAGCTGGTCCCCGAGGCGCGCGTGGTCGTCGCGCACGGACAGATGCCCGAGGACCGGCTGGAACGCACCGTGCAGGGGTTCTGGAACCGCGAATACGACATCCTGGTCTGCACCACGATCGTCGAGACCGGGCTGGACATCTCCAACGCCAACACCCTGATCGTCGAGCGCGCCGACACCTTCGGGCTGTCGCAGCTGCACCAGCTGCGCGGCCGGGTGGGCCGCAGCCGCGAGCGCGGGTACGCCTACTTCCTGTACCCGCAGCACGCGCCGCTGACCGAGACGGCCTACGACCGGCTGGCGACCATCGCGCAGAACAACGAGCTGGGCGCGGGCATGGCGGTCGCGCTCAAGGACCTCGAGATCCGCGGCGCCGGCAACGTGCTGGGCGTCGAGCAGTCCGGGCACGTCGCCGGGGTCGGGTTCGACCTGTACGTGCGGCTGGTGGGCGAGGCCGTGGAGGCCTACCGCGCGGCCGCCGACGGCCAGACGGTGACCACCGCCGAGGAGCCCAAGGACGTGCGGATCGACCTGCCGGTGGACGCGCACCTCCCGCCTGACTACATCGCCAGCGACCGGCTGCGGCTGGAGGCGTACCGACGGCTGGCGGCGGCTTCCGACGACGCGGCCGTCGACGCCGTGGTCGACGAACTCGTCGACCGCTACGGCGCGCTGCCCGAACCGGCCCTGCGCCTGGTGGCGGTCGCGCGGTTGCGGCTGCTGTGCCGCGCCGCGGGCATCACCGAGGTGTCCGCGCCGTCGGCGGCCACCGTGCGGCTGTCGCCGATGACGCTGCCGGATTCGGCCCAGGTGCGGCTCAAGCGGATGTATCCGTCGGCGAGCTACCGCGCCACCACCTCGACCGTGCAGGTTCCCATCCCGCGGGCGGGCGGTGTCGGGGCGGCGCGCATCCGCGACGTCGAGCTGGTGCAGATGGTGGCCAATCTGGTGACGGCGCTGCAAGGAAAACCCCAGACGGACATTGATATAACGAGTGCGTCACCTGCAGCGATGTCCAGTGAGGAGCGACAAGCGCGATGATCCGCGCCGGCGACGATGCAGAGCGGAGCGATGTGGGGGCACGCCCCCTCGCCGCTGCGCGGCCGGGGGTACCCCCACCCGCTTGCGGGGGAGAGGAGCGGCGCACATGATCGTCGTCTTGTTCGACCCTCGCCGCCCATCGCTGGTCCCCGTGGAAGCGATAGAACATCTCAGCGGGGAGGTGCAGTACACCGAGGAGATGCCCGTCGCGGTGCCGTGGTCGCTGCCCGCGGCCCGTCCGGTGCATGCCGGGGACCCCGATGATCCGGCGCCGGTGCTTCTCTCGTCCGACCCCGATCATCCCGCCGTCACGGCGCGCCTCGCGGCCGGTGCCCGGCTGATCTCGGCGCCGGACACCCCGCGCGGCGAACGACTGGTCGACGCCGTGGCGATGATGGACAAGCTGCGCACCGCGGGGCCCTGGGAGAGCGAGCAAACCCACGACTCGCTGCGCAGGTTCCTGCTCGAGGAGACTTACGAACTGTTGGACGCGGTGCGCAGCGGCAGCGCCGACCAGTTGCGCGAAGAACTCGGCGACGTGTTGTTGCAGGTGCTCTTTCACGCGCGCATCGCCGAGGATGCGCCGCAGCTTCCGTTCACCATCGACGACGTTGCCGTCACGCTGATGCGCAAGCTGGGCAATCGGGTTCCGGGTGTGCTTGCGGGCCAGACCATTTCGCTGGAAGAGCAGTTGGCGCAATGGGAAGAGCGCAAGGCCGCCGAAAAGCCCCGGAAATCGGTGATGGACGACGTGCATACCGGGCAGCCCGCATTGGCGCTGGCGCAGAAAGTGATTCAGCGTGCCGAGAAGGCCGGCCTGCCCGCCGATCTCATACCCGCCGAAATCACCTCGATATCGGTGTCGGCCGGCGGCGACGCGGAAGGCGCGCTGCGCTCGGCGGTTCTGGAGTTCGTGGACACCGTCCGGGAGGTCGAACGGGCGATCGCCGCGACGCGCCGGGGCGGCGACGTCCCCGATGAGTTCGACGTGGCACCCCTCGGGGAGGTCACCGAGGACGAGTGGCGGGAGCACTGGCCGTCGGACGGGGTGCCCGAGGCGGCCGCGGTGGATGCCGCGGCCGACGACGCGTGACCGCGAAAGCTGCTTGGGGCTAACCGATAATTAACCAAAATCCTGCGCCGGGCCCCCGACGCGGCCGGGCAAGACCGGAACACATGGGACGATGGTTGCGGAAGTTTGTGCAGGGGAGTTGAGGGAGCTTTAACCAGCATGGTGTCGCCGAGGCGTTGGTTGCGCGCGGCTGCCGTGATCGGCGCGACCGCGATGCTGATGGCCTCCAGCTGCACGTGGCAGCTCAGCCTCTTCATTCCGGAGGGTGTCCCGCCGCCCGCGGGGGCCCCGGTGCCGCCGGTGGACACCCACGCCAGCGGACGCCCCGCCGACCAGCTTCGGGCCTGGGCCGAGCAGCGGTCGGCGACGCTCGAGATTCCAGTGATCGCGCTGGAGGCGTACGCGTACGCGGCCCGGGTCGCCGAGGTCGAGAACCCCAAGTGCCATATCGCGTGGACCACGTTGGCGGGCATCGGGCAGGTCGAAAGCCATCACGGCACCTACCGCGGCGCGCGCCTGGCGCCCAACGGGGATGTGAGCCCGCCGATTCGCGGTGTCCGCCTGGACGGCAGCGGGGGCACTCTGCGCATAGTCGACAGCGAGGAACAAGTGACCGATGACGACGGGGTGGTGCGGGCCATGGGGCCGATGCAGTTCATCCCGGAGACCTGGCGGTTGTACGGCGTCGACGCCCATAACGACGGGCGTGTCAGCCCCGACAACATCGACGATGCGGCCCTCGCGGCGGCGGGTTACCTGTGTTGGCGGGGCAAAGATCTGGGGACTCCGCGCGGCTGGATCACCGCACTGCGGGCCTACAACAACTCGGGCGTCTACGCGCGGGCGGTCCGCGACTGGGCGACCGCTTATGCGGCGGGTCACCCGCTGTAGCAGGATGTATCGCTGACGGCGCCAGCTAGAACACGCAAGGAGAAACTCAGTGCCGATTATCGAGCAGGTCGGGGCCCGCGAGATCCTCGATTCCCGCGGTAACCCGACGGTCGAGGTCGAGATCGCCCTGATCGACGGGACGTTTGCCCGCGCGGCGGTGCCCTCCGGGGCGTCGACCGGCGAGCACGAGGCCGTCGAGTTGCGCGACGGCGGTGAACGGTACGGCGGCAAGGGCGTGCGAAAGGCCGTGGAGGCCGTGCTCGACGAGATCGGCCCGGCGGTGATCGGGCTCAACGCCGACGATCAGCGGCTGGTGGATCAGGCGCTGGTCGACCTCGACGGCACCCCCGACAAGTCCCGGCTGGGCGGCAACGCGATCCTGGGTGTGTCGCTGGCGGTGGCCAAGGCCGCCGCGGATTCCGCCGAGCTCCCGCTGTTCCGCTACATCGGCGGGCCGAACGCGCACATCCTGCCGGTGCCGATGATGAACATCCTCAACGGCGGCGCGCACGCAGACACCGCCGTCGACATTCAGGAATTCATGGTGGCCCCGATCGGCGCCCCCAGCTTCAGTGAGGCGCTGCGCTGGGGCGCCGAGGTGTACCACTCGCTCAAGTCGGTGCTGAAGAAGCAGGGTCTGAGCACCGGCCTGGGGGACGAGGGCGGCTTCGCGCCCGACGTGGCCGGCACCACCGCGGCGCTGGACCTGATCGGCAGCGCCATCGAGTCGGCCGGGTTCAAGCTGGGCGTCGACGTCGCCCTGGCCCTGGACGCGGCGGCCACGGAGTTCTACACCGACGGAACCGGATACGCCTTCGAGGGCAGCACCCGCACCGCCGAGCAGATGGCGGAGTTCTACGCCGGGCTGCTCGGCTCCTACCCGCTGGTGTCCATCGAAGACCCGCTCTCCGAGGATGATTGGGAGGGCTGGGCGGCCCTGACGACGTCTATCGGTGACCGTGTGCAGATCGTCGGCGACGACATCTTCGTCACCAATCCCGAACGCCTCGAGGAAGGCATCGAGAAGGGTGTCGCAAACGCGTTGCTGGTCAAGGTGAATCAGATCGGCACGCTGACCGAGACTCTCGACGCCGTCGCGCTCGCCCACCACAGCGGGTACCGCACGATGATGAGCCACCGCAGCGGCGAGACGGAAGACACCACGATCGCCGACCTGGCGGTGGCGGTCGGCAGCGGCCAGATCAAGACCGGCGCGCCGGCCCGCAGCGAGCGGGTGGCCAAATACAACCAGCTGCTGCGAATCGAGGAGGCGCTGGGCGACGCCGCCCGCTACGCCGGTGATCTGGCGTTCCCGCGCTACGCGCCGGAGGCCAAATAGGTTGTCCGCCAAGCCGGATCCGAAACGGCGCTCCCCGGCATCGCGTCCGGGGAAGGCCGGTGATCCGGTTCGGCGGCGTCGGACGGCAAAGCCCTCTTCCAAGCCGTCCGCCACCGCCAAGCAGGCCAGCCCCCGATCGGTTTTCGAGCATGTCGTCGAGCCCATCAAGCGGCAGGCCGCGGAATCGGTCGAACAGCGGTCGGAGCAACGGCTGGGTTTCACCGCGCGGCGGGCGGCGGTGCTGGCGGCGGTCGTCTGCGTGCTCACGTTGACCATCGCCGGCCCGGTGCGCACGTACTTCGCGCAGCGCACCGAGATGAACCAGTTGACGGCAAGCGAAGCCGCGCTGCGCCGCCAGATCGCCGACCTCGAGCAGCGGAAGGCCAAACTCGGCGACCCGGCCTACATCGCGGCGCAGGCCCGCGAGCGGCTGGGCTTCGTGAAGCCGGGCGATATTCCGTTCCAGGTTCAGCTTCCGCCGACGGCGGCCCCTAGCGAGCCGGGAGGCCAGGCGGCGAAGCCGGCCAGCACCGATCCCTGGTACACGTCGCTGTGGCACACCATCGCCGATGCTCCGCACCTGCCGCCGGCCAATGTGCCCCCCGCCGAACCCGGTCCCACCCCGAATCCCATGGCGCCCGGTGGTTGATCGTGCGGACCTCGAGGCCGTGGCACGTCAGCTCGGGCGTGAGCCCCGCGGCGTGCTCGAGATCGCCTACCGCTGCCCCAGCGGCGAGCCCGGCGTCGTGAAGACCGCACCGAAACTTCCTGACGGAACTCCGTTTCCGACGTTGTACTACCTGACACATCCGGTGTTGACCGCGGCCGCGAGCAGGCTGGAGACGACCGGGTTGATGCGCGAGATGTCCGAGCGGTTGAGCCATGATCCCGAGTTAGCGGCGGCGTATCGGCGGGCGCACGAATCGTACTTGGCCGAACGGGATGCGATCGAGCCCCTGGGGACGACGTTTTCCGGTGGCGGGATGCCGGACCGGGTCAAATGTCTGCACGTGCTGATCGCGCACTCGCTGGCCAAGGGGCCGGGGTGCAACCCGCTCGGTGACGAGGCGCTGGCGATCCTGGCGCCCGAGCCGGCGATGGCCGGCGTCCTGGTGGCAGGGCAATGGTGAGCAGGTTCGCCGGAATCGACTGCGGAACTAATTCGATCCGGTTGCTCATCGCCGACGTTCGCGACGGCCGGCTGCGCGACGTGCACCGGGAGACGCGGATCGTGCGGCTGGGCCAGGGTGTGGATGCGACGGGCGAGTTCGCGCCGGAGGCGATCGCCCGGACGCGGGACGCACTGGCCGATTACGTCGCGCTGCTGAAGCGGCACGGCGTCGAGCGGGTGCGGATGGTGGCCACGTCGGCGGCGCGCGACGTCGCCAATCGTGATGTCTTCTTTGCGATGACGGCCGAGGTGCTTGGCGCGGTGCTGCCCGGCGCGGTGGCGGAGGTGATCACCGGCGCCGAGGAGGCCGCGCTGTCGTTCCGCGGCGCCGTCGGTGAATTGGATCCTGCCGCAGGGCCTTTCGTCGTCGTCGACTTGGGCGGTGGCTCTACCGAGATCGTGCTGGGCGGGGATTACATGGTGGCCAGTCACTCGGCCGACATCGGTTGCGTACGGCTGACAGAGCGCTGCCTGCACTCGGATCCGCCGACAGCCGACGAGGTGGCGGCGGCCAGGGCGGTGGTGCGCGAGCGGCTCGGTGTCGCGCTGCGCGTGGTGCCCGTCGAGGGGGCGCGAACCTGGGTTGGGCTGGCCGGGACGATGACGACGCTTTCGGCGCTGGCTCACAACATGACGGCGTATGACTCTGCGGCCATTCATCTTTCGCGCGTTCCCGGCCGGGATCTCCTGGCGGTGTGCGAGCGGCTGATCGCCATGCCGCGATCCGAGCGTGCCGCTTTGGGGCCTATGCATGAGGGGCGTGCCGACGTCATCGGCGGCGGTGCGATCGTGGTCGAGGAGTTGGCGCGCGAGCTGCGCGTCCGCGCCGGCATCGACGAGCTCACGGTCAGCGAGCACGACATCCTGGACGGCATCGTGCTGTCGATCGCGCGATAGCCCGACTCCCGGATGTCGCGACATTGGGTGCGGTCATTTCGGCGCGCGCCGAACCTGGGGAGTTGCTCTAGACTTCAACTTTCGGCACGACGCGGAAGGCGTGGTTATGCCAGATCTCACCGTCCGGCTGCCCGTGATGATGACGGGCATTCTTGTTGCTGCCGTGGTGCACGGCGCCGGACAGCCCCAGCGTCGCAAGTACGCCGAACAGGCGGGCGGCCGGTTATCAGCTCTGCGGTGATTTCCGGCGACGGACATGCCGACGGGCCACCGTCGGCATGGGCGCCGTTGCGTAACCACGTCTATCGCGGTCTGTTGATCGCACAGCTGGGCTCCAACACCGGGACGTGGATGCAAACTGTGGCGGCTCAATGGTTTTTGGTCGAGAAGCACAGCAGCGACGTCATCGTGGCGCTTGTCCAGACTGCGACTCTGGCACCGACCTTGGTCTTCGGATTGTTTGCCGGCGCGCTCGCCGATCTGTTCGACCGACGCCGGCTGCTGATTCTTCTGAACGCGTATGCGGTGCTTGTCGCGCTGGCGCTGGCGGTTCTGACGTTCCTCGGCCGGCTCAGCCCTGCGTCGCTGCTGATGCTTACCGCGGCCATTGGCTGTGCGGCTGCCCTTACCGCCCCGGCTTGGCAGGCGATTCAGCCCGAAATTGTTCCGCGTGAGCAGATCACGGCCGCAGCGACGTTGGGTAGCGTCGCCGGAAATGCAGCCCGGGCGATTGGACCGGCACTCGGCGGCGTTGTCGTGGCTTTGGCGGGTCCTGCTGCGGTCTTTGCAATCAACGCCCTTTCGTTCGCCGGAATAATCGCTGTGCTGTTGGCCTGGAAACGACCGAAACAGCTCAGCCCAATCGAGCGAGAGCACTTCGGCCAGGCCGTGATCGCCGGCCTGCGATTCGTTCGCAACGGTCCCAATATTCGCCGGATCCTGTTGCGGGCGGCGCTGTTCCTGTTTCCCGCCTCGGCGGTATTCGCGTTGCTGCCGGTGGCCGCCGCCCGTAGGTGGCATCTAACGGCCAGTGGCTACGGTGTCGCGCTGGCGGCTATGGGGTTGGGCGCCATCCTTGCCGTCGTCGTTGCCGCGCGATTGCGTGAGCGAATCTCCGACAACGTTCTGCTGGGGGCGTCGGCAGCCGCGTACGGCCTTGCGCCGCTTGCGGTGATCTGGCTGCCGTTCGCCGCGGCGACGCCATTCCTGATGTTGTCCGGGATGGCGTGGCTGATCACGTTGACAACCTTGAACGCCGCCGCGCAGCTCTCGTTGCCGCGATGGGTCATGGCACGCGGGTTGGCCCTCTATCTACTGGTCGCAACGGGTTCTCAGGCCCTCGGCTCGTATGCCTGGGGCGCGATAGCCACGCGGACGGATCTGCGCACGGCGCTGCTGGGTTCCGCGGTGATGCTGGGTGCGGTTGCTCTGAGCGCCGCCGTGCTTCCGTTGCGGCCGTCGACCGGGAAGCTGAAGGTCGACGTGTCCACAGCATGGCCGACACCGACGTTGGTGTTCGAACCGTGCCCTAACGACGGGCCGGTTCTCGTCACCGTTCGTTACCGAGTGCCCACTGACCGGCTCGAGGAATTCGTCGAGGCGATACGCGCCGTCCGACGATCGAGGCTGCGAACGGGCGGCCACACTTGGCGGCTTTATCACAGCGTCGGACAACCGGATACGTTCCTCGAAAGGTTCACCGTCGCCTCGTGGACCGAATTCGAGCGTCAGCGCACCCAGCGGTGGTTGGAATTCGACGACGAGGGCGTGATGAGGGCGGTCGCCTTCACCGTTGACTGCGACCGCGAACACGACTATTACCTTCCGGTGCGGGTACGACCATGACGGGTTTGGTCAACGCCGCCCCGGGTGCACTCAGGGCGCCCACTCACACCTCGAACCGATACCCCATACCCGATTCGGTCAGCAAGTGCTTGGGCTGCGACGGGTCGTCCTCGAGCTTGCGCCGCAGTTGCGCCAAATACACTCGCAGATAATGCGTTTCGGTGGCGTACGCCGGGCCCCACACCTCCTTGAGGAGCTCTTCGCGGCCGACCAGCTTGCCCCGGTTGCGGACCAAGACTTCCAGCATTCCCCATTCGGTCGGGGTGAGGTGAACCTCGGCGCCGTTCTTGGTCACCTTCTTGGCCGCCAGATCGACGGTGAAGGCGTCCGTCTCGATCACCGGCTGCTCCAGTTCGGACGCCGCGGTGTTGCGCCGGATCGCTGCCCGTAGCCGCGCCAAAAACTCGTCCATGCCAAAGGGTTTGGTGACGTAATCGTCGGCCCCGGCGTCGAGCGCCTCGACCTTGTCCGACGAGTCGGTGCGCGCCGACAGCACGATCACCGGCGCGGTGAGCCAGCCCCGCAGCCCGGCCAGCACATCGATGCCGGAGATGTCGGGGAGTCCGAGGTCGAGGATCACGACGTCGGGCTTGTGCTCCGCGGCAGCGCGCAGCGCGCCGGCGCCGGTGGACGCGGTGATCACCTCGTAACCCCGCACCGACAGGTTGATGCGCAGCGCCCGCAGGATCTGCGGCTCGTCGTCGATCACCAGCACGCGGGTCATCGCGCCGCAACCATCTCCGGCGCGGCCAATTCCACCACCACCGTGAGACCGCCGCCCGGGGTGTCCCCGGCCGCGATCGTCCCGCCCATGGCCTCGACGAAGCCGCGCGCTACCGACATGCCCAGGCCCACCCCCGTGGTGTTGTCGTGATCGCCGAGGCGCTGGAACGCTTCGAAGATCTGCTCCTCGGTCCCGTGCGGGATGCCGGGTCCCTCGTCGATGACGTTGATCAGCACCCGATCGCCGACGCGCCCCGCGTTGACCCGCACCACACAGTTGGGCGCGTACCGCAGCGCGTTGTCGATCAGGTTGGCCAGGACGCGCTCCAGCAGCCCGGCGTCGGCCAGCACCACGGCGTCACCCACGTCGACCTTCACCCGGTCGATGGCGGAGCGGTAGAAACCGGTGGCGCCCTTGCCGATACTGATCAGCGCCCGTTGAACCGTCTCCTCCAGATAGACCCGGCGCAGGTCGGGATGCACCACCCCGGCGGCCAGGCGCGACGAATCGAGCAGGTTTCCCACCAGCGCGGTCAGCTGGTCGATGGACTCCTCGATGGTCGCCAGCAGTTCCGCCGTGTCCGCGGGGGAGAAGGCGACGTCCTCGGCGCGCAGGCTGGACACCGCGACCTTGGCCGCCGCCAACGGCGTACGCAGGTCGTGGCTGACCGCCGACAGCAGGGAACGCCGCAACTCGTCGGCCCGCACGATCGCCTCGGCCCGGCTGGCTTCCTCGGCCAGCTCGCGCTGCCGGATCAGACCCGCGGCCTGCTTGGCCACCGCACTCAGCACCCGCCGGTCGCGGGCCGAAAGCTTGCGGCCCGCCAACAGCATCCAGAATTCGTCGTCGCCGACCTCGATCGCGGTATCGGCGGAATCGACCGTGACACAGGGATCCCGGCCCACGCAGGCGACGACCTCGCCCCGCTTGCCGCCGGCGTGGTCCTCCTCGGCGGGTTCGCGCAGCATGCTGACCGCGCGTTGCGAGTAGGTCTCGCGCACCCGCTCGAGCAGCGTCTCGAGGTCGGCCCCACGCAGCACCGAGCCCGCGAACAGCGTCAGCAGCTCGGCCTCCTGCGAGGCGCGCCGGGCCTCGCGGGTGCGCTTGGCCGCGCCGTCGACCAGCACCGCGACGGCGACCGCGATCAGCAGCAGCACGAGTTCGGTGACGGCGGCATCGGGTTCGGCGATGGTGAAGGTGTGCCGCGGCGCGGTCAGGAAATAGTTCAGCAGCAGGCTGGACAGCACCGCCGAGACCACCGCCGGCGCAACGCCTCCCAGCAGTCCGACCAGCAACACGCCGACGAAGAACAGGGCGCTGTCGCCGCTGGTGCCCAGATACCTGTCCAGCGCTGTCACGATCACCGCGCAGATGAGCGACGGCACGATGAAGGCTGCCAGCCACGACGCCACCCGGCGCTCATTGGGCGCCAGCGATGCCGCGCGAAAGCCGCGTTTGGATTCCTCGTGGGTAACCAGGTGCACGTCGATCTTCGCCGACCGCTCGACGATCGTCGCGCCGATGCCCTCTTCGAAAATGCGTGCCCACCGCGACCGGCGCGAGGTGCCGATCACCAGCTGAGTGGCGTTCATCTCGCGGGCGAAATCGAGTAGGGCCGTTGGCACGTCGTCCCCGACCACGGTATGCAGGGAGGCGTCCAGGCTGCTCGCCAGCTCGCGAATCTTCGCCATCCGCGCGTCCGACAGGCCGGCCAGCCCGTCGCCGCGGATGACGTGCACCACCATCAGCTCGGCGCTGGACTTCGACGCGATCCGGGATGCCCGGCGTACCAGCGTCTCCGACTCGGGGCCGCCGGTGATCGCCACCACGACCCGCTCGCGGGCCTCCCATGTTTCGGTGATTTTGTTTTCGGCGCGGTATTTGGCCAGCGCAGTGTCAACCTGGTCGGCCAGCCAGAGCAGTGCGAGTTCCCTTAGCGCGGTGAGGTTTCCGCGGCGGAAGTAGTTCGACAACGCCGCGTCGATCCGCTCCGGGGCGTAGACGTTTCCGTGGGAGAGCCTGCGGCGCAACGCCTCCGGTGTGATATCGATCAGCTCGACCTGAGAGGCCTGGCGGACGATGGAGTCCGGGATGGTCTCCTTCTGTTCGATGCCGGTGATTTGGGCGACGACGTCGTTGAGGCTCTCCAGGTGCTGGACGTTGACGGTGGAGATCACCGTGATCCCGGCGTCGAGCAATTCCTCGACGTCCTGCCAACGCTTGGCGTTTTTGCTGCCCGGTGTGTTGGTGTGCGCGAGCTCATCGACCAAGACGACTTGGGGCCGACGCGCGAGGACGGCCGGCACGTCGAGTTCGGGGAAGGTGCTGCCGCGGTATTCGATGTAGCGCGGCGGAACGAACTCAATGCCCTCAAGCAGCTCAGCGGTTTTCGCACGGCCGTGGGTCTCGATCACGCCGGCCACCAGGTCGGTGCCGCGTTCCAGCCGGCGATGCGCTTCGCCGAGCATCGCGTACGTCTTGCCCACCCCCGGGGCCGAACCGAGGTATATCCGCAGTTCGCCGCGTTTAGGACGGTGGTCAACGACACTCACGTCAACCATCATCCCCCTATCGCGCTAGCTCGAGACTGGATATTTGTGATCGAGTTGCAGGTTGAGCTGCAACACGTTGACACACGGCTCGCCGAAAAATCCGAGGGTGCGCCCGCTTCGGTTCTGCGCCAACACCTGACGGATCTCGTCGGGGCTGACGTGCCGGGCCTTGGCCACTCTGGCCACTTGGAGGTCGGCGTAGGCCGGTGAGATGTTCGGGTCGAGGCCGCTGCCGCTCGCGGTGACGGCGTCGGCGGGCACGGCGGGGTTGGCGGGTGCGGCGCCGCGGATGGGCACGATCTGACCGATCGTGTAGTCCTCGCCATACTTGGCGCATTCGACCCGCACGCCCTCGTAAAGGGCCAAGAAGGGCGCCGGGACCGCCTGGCAGGGCTCGTTGACGCTGACCACCCGCGTCGGATGGGTGACGTTGCCGCGGGCGTCGCGCGGCCCGATCACCGACAACGCTGCCCCCACACCGCCGCCCGTGCAGAATGGACGAGACCCGTCCACCCCTTCCAGCTGGCCCACCGCGGCGCTGCGCGAGCACACGGTGGTCAGCAGGCTCGGCTTGAAGCCCGCGTCCGAAGCGGACTTGCCGGATGCCAATTGCGCAGGGTCGGCTGGTGTGTCGACGATGCTCTCCGGCCCGAGGTTGCTCGCGCTGGTCGAGAGTGGGTCGTAGCCGGTGCCGGCCGCTGACGGGCGGCTCTGGAAGTACTTCGGCAGCGGGTTGCCGTCCTTATCGGTGAACAGCTGACCGATCAGCCGGCTGCCGACCGGCTTGCCGTCAGAGGTCAGAATCGACCCTTCCGCCTGGTCGTGTAGCCCGGGAATCTGGGCGACCAGCCAGATGAACAGCGGGTAGGCGATGCCGGTGACCAACGTGAGGACCAGCAGCGCGCGGAAAGCCGCCCAATGCACGCGGACGAAATTCGAGAACTTCATGTCAGGACATCCCTGGGACGAATTGAACGATCAGGTCGATCGCCTTGATTCCGATGAATGGGGCCACGATGCCGCCGAGGCCGTAGATATAAAGATTGCGGCTCAACAGCTTTGACGCGCTGCTCGGCGTGTATCGGACACCCCGCAGCGACAGCGGGATCAGCGCCACGATGACGATCGCGTTGAAGATCACCGCCGACAGGATCGCCGACTGCGGGCTGTGCAGCCGCATGATGTTGATCATGTCCAGCCCGGGGAACAACGCGACGAACATGGCCGGGATGATCGCGAAGTACTTGGCGATGTCGTTGGCGATCGAGAAGGTGGTCAACGCGCCCCGGGTGATCAGCAACTGCTTGCCGATCTCGACGATCTCGATGAGTTTGGTGGGGTCGGAGTCGAGGTCGACCATGTTGCCCGCCTCTTTGGCGGCCGACGTGCCGGTGTTCATCGCCACGCCGACGTCGGCCTGTGCCAAGGCCGGCGCGTCATTGGTGCCGTCGCCGGTCATCGCGACCAGCTTGCCGCCCTCCTGCTCTCGTTTGATCAGCGCGAGTTTGTCCTCGGGCGTGGCCTCGGCGAGGAAGTCGTCGACGCCGGCCTCGTCGGCAATCGCTTTGGCCGTCAACGGGTTGTCGCCGGTGATCATGACGGTCCGGATGCCCATCTTGCGCATCTCGTCGAAGCGATCCCGCATGCCCTGCTTGACGACGTCCTTGAGGTGAATCACGCCCAGCACCGCCGCTTCGCCGTCGCGGCTCTCCCCGACCACCAGCGGGGTGCCGCCGCCGGCGGAGATGCCGTCGACGAGCTCGCCGAGCTGCTGGGGCACCTTTCCGCCTTGGCCCCGCACCCATTCCGCGACGGAGCTTGCCGCGCCCTTGCGCAGCTGGTGCCCGTCGATGTCGACGCCGGACATCCGCGTGGCGGCGGAGAATTCCACCCAGTGGGCGTGCGCGAGTTCGCCCGGGGTGCGTGCCCGCAGCCCGAAATGCTGCTTGGCGTAGACGACGATCGAGCGCCCCTCCGGGGTTTCGTCGGCGAGGCTGGACAATTGCGCGGCGTCGGCCAGCTGCTCGTCGGTGACGCCGTCGAGGGGGACGAACGCGCCGGCTTGCCGGTTACCCAGGGTGATGGTGCCGGTCTTGTCGAGCAGCAGCGTGTTGACGTCGCCCGCGGCCTCCACCGCGCGGCCCGACATGGCGAGCACGTTGCGTTGCACCAGCCGGTCCATGCCGGCGATGCCGATGGCGGACAGTAACGCGCCGATGGTGGTTGGAATCAGGCAGACCAGCAGCGACACCATCACGATGCCGGTGACGCCGTTTGTGTTGAGCGCCTGGGTGTCTGGGACGCCGGGATTGTTCATCTTCGAATAGATCGCCAGCGGCTGCAGCGTGGCGACGGCGAAGACGAAGATGATGGTCAGTGCGGCCAGCAGGATGTTCAGTGCGATCTCGTTGGGGGTCTTCTGCCTGTTGGCGCCCTCGACGAGCGCGATCATCCGGTCGATAAAGCTCTCGCCGGGTTTTTGGGTGATCCGCACGACGATTCGATCGCTCAGCACGGTGGTGCCGCCGGTGACCGCAGAGCGATCGCCACCGGACTCGCGGATCACCGGCGCGGATTCGCCCGTGATGGCCGATTCATCCACGGAGGCAATGCCTTCGACGACGTCGCCGTCGCCCGGTATCACCTGCCCCGCCTCGACCACGACTACGTCACCCTGCTGCAGGAGCGGCGCGGCGACCTCTTCCTCGACGGCCGGCGCGCCGGGTTGCCAGTTCCTGAGCCGCCGGGCCAGCGTGTGGGTCTTCGCCCGGCGCAGGGTCTCGGCCTGGGCCTTCCCGCGGCCTTCCGCCACGGCCTCGGCGAGGTTCGCGAAAAGGACGGTGAGCCAAAGCCATACCACGGTCAACCAGGCGAACCAGGTCGGGTCGATGATGGCCAGCACGGTGCTCCAGGTGGCACCGATCTCGACGATGAACATCACCGGGTTGCGCCAGAGGGTGCGCGGGTTGAGCTTGCGCAGCGCGTCCGGCGTCGAGCGCCACAGCATCTTCGGGTCGAGCAAACCGCCCTGCACCCGTTTGGTGTTCGCGGCGGCGGTGGGCTGCGACTGCTCAGCCGGGTCGGCGGTGGTCGCGGTCATCAGTGGATTCCTTCAGCGAGAGGTCCGAGCGCGAGCATGGGCAGGAAGGTGAGGGCCACCAGGATCAGCGTGACGCCGGCGACCATGCCGACGAACTGTGGCCGGTGAGTGGGCAGCGTGCCCGCCGATTCAGGTGTCTGGCCCTGCCTGGCCAGCGAGCCGGCCAGGGCGAGCACGAGCACGATCGGCAGGAACCGGCCGAAGACCATGGCCAGCCCCAGGGCGGTGTTGTACCAGTTGGTGTTGACACTGATGCCGGCGAAGGCCGACCCGTTGTTGTTGGCGGCGGAGGTGAACGCGTAGAGGACCTCCGACAATCCGTGCGGGCCCGAGTTCAGCATCCCCGCGCGTTCGCCCGGCAGCGCCATCGCGATCGCGGTGCCGGTGAGCACGATCAGCGGCGTGACCAGGAAATAGCTTGCGGCGAGCTTGATCTCGCGGGGGTTGATCTTCTTGCCGAGGTATTCCGGCGTGCGCCCGACCATCAGTCCGGCGACGAACACGGTGATCACCGCGAGGATGAGCATGCCGTAGAGGCCCGAGCCGGTGCCGCCGGGCGCGACCTCGCCGAGCTGCATGTTGAACATGGTCATCATGCCGCCAAGGCTCGTGTAGCTGTCGTGGAACGAGTCGACCGCGCCCGTGGAGGTGAGCGTCGTCGAGTCGGCGAAGACGGCGGAGTTGGCGACGCCGAACCGCTGCTCTACGCCCTCCATGGCCGAACCGACCGCGGTCGGCACCGTGCCGTGATGCTGCAGCTGGAACCACATCATGAAGGTCACGCTGATGGCGTACAGCGAAGCCATGACGGATGCGATCGCGTAGCCCTGCTTCGTGCTGCCCACCATGCGCCCGAACGTGCGCGGCAGCGAGAAGCTGATCACCAGCAGCAGGAAGATCTCCAGCCAGTTGGTCCACCGGGTCGGGTTCTCGAACGGGTGGGCGGAGTTCGCGTTGTAGAAGCCGCCGCCGTTGGTGCCCAGCTCCTTGATGGCTTCCTGGCTGGCGACCGGGCCGCCGGTAATTGTTTGCTGCGTGCCACCGAGGGTGTTGACGACCTGGTCGTGCAGGTGGAAGTTCTGAATGGCGCCACCGGCGACGAGCACGATCGCTCCGACAATCGAAATCGGCAGCAGGATGCGAAGCACCGTGCGCACCAGGTCGACCCAGAAGTTGCCCAGCTCGCCGGTGCGCCTGCGGGCGAATCCGCGCACCAGCGCGATCGCGACCGCCATCCCGACGGCGGCGGAAACGAAGTTCTGCACCGCCAGCCCGGCCATCTGCACCAGGTGACCCTGCGTGGACTCGCCGGAATAGGCCTGCCAGTTGGTGTTGGTGACGAAGCTGACCGCAGTGTTCCACGCCAGCCCCGGAGTCATCTGCGTGGCCGGGTCGTGCAGGTGCAGCGGCAGCTTGCCCTGCACGAGCTGGAACACGAACAGGAAGAGAATGCTGATCGACGAGAACGCCAAGACGCTGCGCGCGTAGGCGCCCCACGTCTGCTCCGAGCGGGCGTCGACACCGATCAGCCGGTAGATGATCCGCTCGACATACGAGTCCTTGTCCGAGGTATACACCCGGTACATGTAGTCGCCGAGGGGCACGTGCACCAGCACCAAGGCCACGACGAGGACGAGCAGGAAGATGACGCCCGCAGTTGTTGTGCTCACTAGAACCTCTCCGGGAACAGCAAGGCGCACGCGAGAAACAGTGCCAGAAGGACGGAAAGCGCCAAGCCGACGATGTTTTCGTAACTCACAGCCGCTCGACCAGCTTCTGAACCGTGCCGAGGATGGCGAACACCGCCACCGTGAGCACGATGTACACCAACACGCCCATCTTGTCTCCGTTCGGGCCGATCACGTGCATACGAAAGGGCCTCATCGAGCTAGCCGCAGCGCTTTCTCGGAGGCAAGGTCAGCTTGAAGTTAGTTGGGGCGGGTCCGATAGGGCCATTGGTTGACACTTTTCTTACGGTGGCCCAGGGCTCCCTTACGGTTTTTTTACGCACGTTCGTTCGAACCTGCCAGCAACTCCCGCCCGGCGACGTCCGGACCGACGGCGGCACGTTTTTTCATCTCAGCATCGGAGTAGGTGTCCCCAATCACGATGACGGACAGGAGTTTTGAGGACCTCCACGGCGGCCGGCCTCGTCAATCGCAAGCTCTGGCATTGGCCGGTGCTTTTGCCGATCCTGCGCACCGGGTCGATTAAGGTTCCGTAAACATTGGCGCCCCGGACGTATGGATGCCGTTGTCATCCCGGCACGTGCCGTGCTTTCGGCGTAGACCGAAATTCATGCGTGATCGCCAACACCGAACCGTCGAACGCGGCGTTACCGAACCACCACAGGGGAGAGCAGCCGCGCCGCCGTGGTTCTCGCGCCTGCTCGACGGTGACCACCTTTGGGGATCGTATGGGGCGGCGGTCAGCCAGTACGGGGTTCGCCGCTACAACCTCATCGTCTATCCGCCCGGAACCAGTACCACCGACCGGCGGCTGGCGAGGCTGTGGCGTGCATGGCCGCTAACCGCTGCCGCGTTGATGCTGTTGTGCGTCATGGTGTTGGGCAATGCAATGGACTCACCCGATACCGTGCTGACAGTCGCTGCGGTCGCCTACCTGAGTATCAGCATGCTCCTCTTTTTCCGGGCCGGGCCTCCCCGTGTTCGAGCTAGGTCGATGTCGATCATCCTCATGCCCAACACCGTCGACGTGCAGGAGCTGCGCAGGTACGCCCAATGGCGGACGTTGGTCGACATGCTGATCAAGGCCGACCGCATGCTGACGACTCATGCGATCTCACCGGTCGAGCATGAGGCCGTCTGGTGGGATGCCTACGACCGTGTGGCAGAGATCGAGCATGTCTGATGCGCTGACACAGAACCTCAGGCGTCCAGGTATCCGGTGTCCGTCCAATCATTGGGCCGCAGAACCTGCTGCTCTTGCCAGCGACGATATTGGCCACTGACGGCCGATGTGCAATCCAAGCTGGATGTAGACGAATCACTGGCCGAGGCCAGCGGTGGTTGGATCACCGCGTTGACCCTCGGAAAGATGCAGCGCTGGTTCATAACCCGCGTGCTCGCGAACGAGAAGCTCAGCGCTTACCTCGTCGATTCTGCGTTGCGTTGAAAACGACAGAGCCGATGTGATGTCCAAGCGAACCGACGAGAAGCGCGCTTGTCGGAGGAAGAAGCCAATCGCGGCAAGCGGCCGGCCTCGGGCAAGCACACGTGAATGCCGGGTTTCAGCGGCTGCCGGGTCTTTCGGTCATCGGGATCCGGACGCGGAAAACCGTTCTGCCCTCGGTGGATTCGGCGGTTACGGAGCCGCCATGCGCCTTGACTATCGAACTGACGATGGCCAGGCCCAGCCCGGTGCCCGTTCCGTTGAGCCTCGAGTTGTCCGCCCGGGCGAACCGTTCGAACAAGCGGGGGAGAAGCTCCGGGTCGATGCCCGGTCCGTCGTCGGCCACGGTCAGCTCCGCACATGGCGCCTCGGCACCATCGCGGCGGCAGGCGATCGCGGTCGTGACGGTGACCCCGGGCGGGTTGTGCACCCGGGCATTGTTGAGCAGGTTGCTGACCAGCTGATGCAACCGCGCATGATCCCCACGGACCCACACCGGTTCCGCCGGTAGGTCCTTCACCCAGTGGTGCATCGGCGCCGCGACCGCCGCGTCGTTGACGGCGTTGCCGACGAGCTCGGCGAGGTCGACGTCCTCGCTCTGCAGGTCTTGCCCTTCGCCCAGGCGCGACAGCAGCAGCAGCTCGTCGACCAGCAGCGTCATGCGCCGCGCTTCCGACTCGATGCGGGCCAGCGCATATTCGGTGGTCGGGGGCAACTCCGAACTGTCCTGGCGGGTGAGTTCGGCGTACCCCTGAATCGCGGCGAGGGGGGTCCGCAGTTCGTGGCTGGCGTCAGTGATGAATTGACGCGTTCGCAGATCGGATTCGGCGCGCTGCGCCAGCGCACTGTCGACGTTGTCGAGCAACCGGTTCAACGTGTGGCCGACGATGCCGACCTCGTTCTGCTGGTTGGTGTCACGCGGCCGCACCCGGACACTGATTCGGTGGTCGTCGTCGGCGAGCGGCATGGCGGCGACTTCCGCAGCGGTGGCCGCCAACCGGCGCAATGGGCGCAGGGTGTAGCCGACGACCCAAACGGTGAGCCCGGCGGTGACCGTCAACGCCGCCGCGATCAGCAGGGTGGTGGTGAGTTGTTTGCGGGCGATGATCTGGTCGGCGAGGTTCAGCGAGACGCCGGCGATCAGCACGTCCGATCCATCGACGTGGCTCTTGAGCCGGTAATACCCGAGGCTGCCCAGGTTTTCGGTCCGGGGCGGGCCGTTTGCCCACGATTGCGCCTCGACGGCGCGCACCACGTCGGCGGGTGCGGGCCGCGCTTCGGCTTCGGAGAACACCGCCGACCCGATCACGGCGCCTTCATGCAGCACCACGATCAGGTTTCCCGGCGTCTGATCGGTGAACTGCAGCATCGCCTCCGGCAGTGGCTTGGCACCGACGGCCGGATCATGTTCGCCCCGAACGTATTTGTGATACGAATGGCCCAACGCGTCCAACGACTCGGCGACGTCGGCGTCGCTCATCGCGGTGACGTAGCCCCGCAGGCTCAGCACGGAGACGATGCCGACCGTCATCAGCACCACGCTGACCACGGCGAGGACGCCCAACAAAAGCTGGCGGCGTAACGAATGGGGCAGCCACCGCGGAAGATCGCCGGACAGGGCGTCCCGGGCCCGGCTCATTCCGGGGGCCGCAACATGTATCCCACACCGCGCACGGTGTGAATCATCGGTTCCCGGCCGGAATCGATCTTTTTCCTCAGATAGGAGATGTAGAGATCCACGATGCTGGTGCGCCCGGCGAAGTCGTAGTTCCACACGCGGTCGAGGATCTCGGTGCGGCTCAGCGCGCGGCGGGGATTGCGCATCAGGAAGCGCAGCAGTTCGAACTCGGTTGAGGACAGCGATATCTGCGTGCCGCCCCGGCTCACCTCCCGGCTGGCGGTGTCCAGGCGCAGGTCGCCGACATTGAGGGTTTCGGCCGCGGGCGGCGTCTGCTGACCGGAACGGCGCAGTAACCCGCGCAGCCGCGCCACGAGCTCTTCTAGGCTGAACGGCTTGGTCATGTAGTCGTCGGCGCCCGCGGTCAGACCGGTGACCCGGTCCATCACCGAATCCCGCGCGGTCAGGAAGAGCGTCGGGGTGTAGGTGTCCGATTGGCGGACGCGTTCCAGGATCCGCAGCCCGTCGACATCCGGCAGCATGATGTCGAGCACCAGCACGTCGGGATTGACCTTATCGAACTTGGCCATGGCCTCGCGTCCGTTGTGGGCGATGTCGACCACCCAGCCCTCGTAGTGCAGCGCCATCTTCACCAGGTTGGTCAGCGCCGGCTCGTCATCGACCAACAGGACCCTGATCGGCGATCCATCGGCACGGTAAATCCTGGGCAGCTGCCCGAGGATGGCCTGGCGGGGGCGCTGGCCACCCGCATAATCCGACATTGCGGTCATGTTCCTACATTCTGGCAAGACGCACACCCAACTGTCACGGAGTTCATAGAGTTCTCAAATGTGCGCGGGCAGCGAAGCAACTCGACGGGTGATCCCAGTTATCCAAAAGCGTTGCTTCGCATGGTCGTTGAATGTCGCAGTGCGGCGGTCCGGTTTCGCACAGCACCCCGGCGCATCAGAGTTGCCCGGGGCAGCCAAAAGGGCCCGCACACCGTGGTGTGCGGGCCCTTCGAGTGAAGAGGCGGTGTCAGGCCCAGCTGGACCCGACGGCGCTGTCGGTGCTGGCCATGTTGTTGCCGGCGCTTTGCACCTTCTGCCCGTGGGCGTTGGCCTGCTCGTAGATCACCTGGAAGTTGCGACCCAACTGGGTGATGAACTCCTGGCAGGCCACCGAACCGGCGCCACCCCAGAAGTCACCCGCAGCGAGCACATCGCGAACGATGGCCTGGTGCTCAGCCTCCAGAGACGCGGCCTGGGCGCGGATCAAGGCGCCGTGGGCGTCGACATCGCCGAACTGGTAGTTAATGGTCATTGCTTAGCTCCTTAGAAGTGTTGGATAGCAGTGGTTTTCGGCTGCTAGCTGCTCAGGATCTGCTGCGAGGCCTGCTCTTGCTGCTCGTAGTTGTTGGCGTCGCGGATAAGTCCGTCGCGCACTCCGTGGAGCATGTTGACGATGTTGCGGAAGGCCTGGTTGACCTGGCCCATGGTGTCGTACGAGGTCGCCTGCGCCTGGCCGCT